>NZ_FOEG01000001.1:930646-1002722 GCF_900110585.1 Aquisalimonas asiatica
CTCGTCGTCCTCGTCGTCCTCGTCGTCCTCGTCGTCCTCCAGCTCCTCTTCGGAGAGGTCTTCATCCGCTGGCGGCAGGACACCGAGCACGTCCCGCGGATCATCGTCTTCATCCCGCGGGGACGGCTGCGGATCGACGCGGTCCCCCTCTTCGAGGTCGGCGATTCCGCCCACGATCACGCGGTCCCCGTCTTCAAGACCATCGGTCACGAGGAAGTCGTCGCCAAGGTCCAGCCCGACCGTGATGTGCCGCTTCCTGAGCCGATCGTCGTCATCAAGCAGGTAGAGCGCCGGCCCGTCCTGGTCATCCACCAGGCCGGCATGGGGTATCCGGAATCCCCAGCCGGCGTGGAGGCCGGACACAGCCAGCCGGACGAACTGACCGGGCATCAGCTCTTCGTTCGGATTCGGGAACACGGCGCGGGCGTCCACGGTCCCGGTGTCGGGGTCGACGGACGCCTCCGTGTAGTCAATCCGCCCGTGTTCGCTGTATTCGTTGCCGTCCCGATTGCGCAGGACGACGGTAATCCCGGTGCCGCTGCGAATCTGCGCTCCGTAAGCGCTCATGTGGCCTTCCGGAATCGCAAAGCGCACATGAATGGGGTCGAGCTGGGTCACCGTCGTCAGCAGGTCACCTGCATCGATCAAGCTGCCCTCCGGCGACTCCTCCATCCCGGCAACGCCCCGCATGGGCGCCTCGACCACAGTGAAGTCCAGGTCGATCCGCGCTTCGGCAAGCTCCGCCTCGGCCAGGGCCACCCCGGCGCCGGCCAGCTCCAGCTCGGACTGCGCCTCATCACGCTCCCGGGCACTGGCGGCGTCGTCGTCGTAGAGATCGGAGACCCGCTGCCACTCGCGCTCCGCCTGCCGCTGCTCGGCCTCGGCACGCTCCAGCTCCGCTTCCGCGCTCTGCACGATCACCTCGTAGGGGGACGGGTCGATACGGAACAGCTCCGCGCCTTCTTCGACGATGGAGCCTTCGGCGTACCCACGCCGATCCAGCAACCCGTCGACGCGGGCGCGAATGTTGACCTGTCTGGCGCCGAAAGTACGCCCCGTGTAGGTCCTTTCGACCGAAACGGGCTCCCGCTCAACCTCGCGGACGGGAACCTCGGGCGGCGCCACCTCCGTATCCGACTCCTCTTCCGACTCGACCTCGCAACCGCCAAGAGCGAGCACGGCAATCAGGAACAGCACGGCCACCGTTGCCTTTCCGCAACAATAGGGACGCAAGAGATAAGTCGGGATCATTGGCGGAGCACCCTGGGCTGGATCCGTTCGGTCATCGAGACGCGATATCCCGCGACGCCCAGGACCGCAGTACTCCGGCCCCTCAGGGAACGCGAGGGCATTCGAGTTACGTTCAGCCCTGAACCGGACGCCCCGGCCAGAGAAGACCGTTGCCAGGCAGCAACACATCGTTGCGTGGCAACCAGACCACAATAGCGTGGCGCGGAGGGAAAAGAAAAGCCAGGCGGGCGCCTGGCTCTCAACGGAATCCTGGTGGGCCGTCTAGGACTCGAACCTAGAACCTACTGATTAAGAGTCAGCTGCTCTACCAATTGAGCTAACGGCCCGAGACGAAAGAAGTGGGGTGGACGATGGGACTCGAACCCACGACGACTGGAATCACAATCCAGGGCTCTACCAACTGAGCTACGCCCACCATTGTTACCGACTTGTCCGCATTGCCGACCGGACTGGCGCGCCCGGCAGGACTTGAACCTGCAACCCTCGGCTTAGAAGGCCGATGCTCTATCCGGTTGAGCTACGGGCGCTCGGTTACATCCTGTCATGACCTGGCGCGAGAGTCATGGTCGGGGTGGAGGGATTCGAACCCCCGACTTCCTGCTCCCAAAGCAGGCGCGCTACCAGGCTGCGCCACACCCCGAAGAGTCGCTCCAATCAGCCCCGAACGACATCCCGGCTGCGGAGCGAAGAATGATACGCAGCCGGCATCGGTGCGTCAATTGTACGCTTGTCGCTTTCGAATGCCGCGTGCGAGAATCTCCGACCATCCTGACCGCCTCGACTCACACGGAGCCACAACAGCCCAATGACCGCAGAAATCCTCGACGGTAAGGCCGCTGCCCTTCGACTACGTCAATCCGTTGCCGCCGGCGTTGCCCGGCGTACCGGAGCAGGAGGGCGCGAACCGGGGCTGGCGGTCATTCTGGTCGGGGACAACCCGGCATCCCAGGTGTATGTCAGCAAGAAGCGGGCGCAATGCGAAGAGGTCGGCATCACGTCTTACGCTTACGACCTTTCCGCGACCACGGGCGAGGAATCGCTCCTTGAGCTGATCGACGCCCTCAACGCGGACCCGTCCATTGACGGCATTCTGGTGCAGCTCCCGCTGCCACCGCAGATCGATGCCCAGCGCGTCATCGACCGGATCGACCCGGCGAAGGACGTGGACGGGTTCCACCCGGTGAACATGGGGCGCCTGGCCCTGAAGCTGCCCGGGCTGCGCTCGTGCACGCCCCGCGGCGTGATGACGTTGCTGGAGGACGCCGGCGTCTCCCTGCCCGGCAAGGACGCCGTGGTTCTGGGGCAATCCACCATCGTCGGTCGCCCCATGGCGCTGGAGCTGCTCAACGCACGGTGCACGGTCACCATCTGCCATAGTCGCACACGCGACCTGGAGACAAAGATCCGTAACGCCGACGTGCTGGTCGCCGCGGTCGGTCGCCCGGGATTCGTGCCGGGCGACTGGATCCAGGAAGGTGCCGTGGTCGTGGACGTGGGCATCAACCGGCTGGACTCCGGGAAACTGACCGGCGACGTCGATTTCGACACCGCCAGCCGGCGGGCCGGCTGGATCACGCCGGTGCCCGGTGGCGTGGGGCCCATGACGGTCGCCACCCTGCTCTCGAACACGCTGGAAGCCGCCGAGGCGCGAGACCCGATCTGAGGCAGCACGTCGCCGCCACCACGCAGCGGTGCTAAGGTAGCAGTGAAAACCAGCGGCGAGAGACCCCGAATGGCACCTTCCACAGAAAGACGGCAGTTCAGCCGGATTCAGTTCGACAGCCCGGCACGGCTGAATACCGCGGCGGACACACTGGATGTGCGGATCGTGGACATCTCCCTGAAGGGCGTTCTGGTCCTGCTACCGGAAACCGGCACCGTCTCCGATGCTGAACAGTGCCGGCTCGACATCCCCCTGACCGACGAGCTCCACATCGAGATGACCCTGGAGGCTGCGCACCGCCGCGATCAGCGCGTGGGCTTCCACTGCACGCACATCGATATCGAGAGCATGGGGCACCTGCGGCGCCTGGTGGAACTCAACCTCGGCGACGCGGACATACTGCGGCGAGAGCTCGCCGAAATGGCCGACGAGGGCCACGCTTCATCCTGACACGCCGTCTCCATCAGCGGCTGAACACCGCCTCCATGGCCTCCTGCAGGCGCTCGACCGGAATGACCTCCAGACCGTTGACGGCCTGACGACCACGAGGCGCGTTCTTGGCCGGAACCACGGCGCGCCGGAAGCCGTGCTTCACCGCCTCGCCCAGCCGCTCCTCACCATTGGGAACCGGCCGGATTTCCCCCGCCAGCCCCACCTCGCCGAAAACCACGCAATCCGAAGCCAGCGGGCGGTCACGGAGGCTGGAGAGCGCCGCCAGCAGCACCGGCAGGTCGCTGGCCGTCTCGGCCACACGCACACCGCCGACCACATTCAGGAACACATCCTGATCCCCCGTCATGACGCCGCCGTGGCGTAGCAGCACGGCCAGGAGCATGGCCAGCCGGTTGCCGTCGAGACCCACGGCAACCCGGCGCGGCGTCGACGACGGACTCTCCGCCACCAGCGCCTGGACCTCCACCAACAGCGGCCGACTGCCCTCGCGGGTCACCATGATGGCGCTGCCGCTCACAGGCTCGCTGTGCCGGGAGAGAAAGATGGCCGACGGGTTCTTGACCTGCTTGAGGCCGCTTTCGTCCATGGCGAACACGCCCAGCTCGTTCGCCGCCCCGAAGCGGTTCTTGACCGCACGCAGCAGCCGAAAGCGACTCCCGCCCTCACTCTCGAAGTACAGCACGGTGTCGACCATGTGCTCCAGAACCCGCGGGCCCGCGAGCTGGCCATCCTTGGTGACGTGGCCGACCAGAAAGACACTGGTCTCCGTCTGCTTGGCGTAGCGGATCAGCCGCGCGGCGCTCTCGCGCACCTGGGCGACCGCGCCCGGCGCGGACTGCAGCGCTTCGGTGAAGACGGTCTGGATGGAGTCCACCACCAGCACCCGCGGGCGGCGCTGCCTGGCGTGCTCGAGGATGGCCTCCACGCAGGTTTCGGCCAGCACCTCGAGGGCGTCGGCGGCCACGCCCAGCCGGGAGGCGCGCAATGCCACCTGGCGCAGTGACTCTTCACCGGTGACGTAGAGCACACTGTCGCGGGACGCGAGATGCGCCATGGTCTGCAGCAGCAGCGTGGACTTGCCAATGCCGGGATCGCCCCCCAGGAGCACGGCGCCGCCGTGCACGAGACCACCACCGAGGACCCGGTCCAGCTCCTGCAGACCGGTGGAGAAACGCGCCTCCTCCGACAGCGCCACCTGGCCGAGCGTGGTGACGCCGGCGTCTCCGGCATACTGCCGCGCCCCCGTGGGCTGCCCCGGGCGCTCGGGCGCCCGCACGATCTCCTCGAGCGTATTCCAGGCGCCGCACTCGGGACATTGCCCCGACCACTTCGGGGTGGTCGCCCCGCAGGCCGTGCAGCTGTATTCAGTCTTCGTCCGCGCCATGGGGGTCCCGTTCTTCCTGGAAATGCACCCGCTGGGTCACGGTGCAGAACAGTTCATAGGCAATGGTCCCCGCATGCTCGGCCACTTCTTCCGCCGGCAGGCCGTCCCCCCACAGGGTCACGGTGTCCCCCACCTCGGCGGGTTCGCTCAGGCCGCGCAGATCCAGGCAGATCATGTCCATGGAGACCCGGCCAATGAGCTGCACCCGCTCACCGTTGACGAGGACGGGTGTGCCGGAAGGGGCGTGGCGGGGATAGCCGTCACCATAACCGATGGCGGCCACCGCCACCGGCATGTCCTCGGGACAGGTCCAGGTGCCGCCGTAGCCGATGGCATCGCCCGCGCGGTGCTGGTAGATAGCGTTGATGCGGGTCGTGAGCGTCATCGCCGGTCGCAGGGGGGCGTGCAGTGAAGAGCCTGCTCCGAACGGCGACGCCCCGTACAGCATGATGCCGGGGCGCACCCAGTCAGCGCGGGTGTCGGGCCAGCCGAGCAGCCCGGCCGAGTTGGCCAGGGAGCGTTCACCCCGCAGGCCTGCGACCGTGTCGGCAAACGCACGGCACTGCCGCGGCGTTGCCCCGGAATGGGGGTCATCCGCTTCCGCCAGGTGGGTCATCATCCGCAGATGGGGCGACACGCCGGACAGCCCGGACAACCGTTCGTGGGCATCACGAACCGCATCAAGCGGCAGACCCAGCCGGTGCATGCCGGAATCCACCTTGAGCCAGACGTTCACCGGCCGCGTCAACCGTGCGCCCTGGAGGACGCTGATCTGCCAGTCCGAGTGTACGGCCATGTCCAGGCGATACCGGCTCACCAGCTGGATCTCGTTGGGCTCGAACGGCCCCTCGAGCAACAGGATCGGGTGGGCAAACCCCGCCTCGCGCAAGGGAATCGCCTCTTCCAGAGAGGTCACCGCGAAGGCGTCGGCGTGGCGCAGCGCATGGGCCACCCGGAGCAGACCGTGGCCATAGCCGTTGGCCTTGATCACTGCCATCACCCGCGCCCCGCCGGCCGCCTCCCTGGCCACGGCCAGGTTGTGGCGCAACGCAGCAACGCTGATGACCGCCCGCGTGTTCCGGCTCACTGCCAGCCCTCGCCCCCGTAGACGTCGTGAATATAGTTCTCGAAGCGCGTGTACTGGCCAAGAAATGTCAGCCTGCAGGTGCCGATGGGGCCGTTACGCTGCTTGCCGATGATGATCTCGGCGCTGCCCTTGTCCGGACTGTCCTCGTTGTACACCTCGTCGCGGTAGATGAACACGATGACGTCCGCATCCTGCTCGATGGCACCGGACTCGCGGAGATCCGACATGACGGGGCGCTTGTTGGGGCGCTGCTCCAGGGAGCGGTTCAGCTGGGACAGTGCGATCACCGGCACATCCAGCTCCTTGGCCATGGCCTTGAGACCACGGGAAATCTGGGAGATCTCCGCGGTCCGGTTCTCCTTGAACCCGGGCAGTTGCATCAGCTGCAGGTAGTCCACCATGATCATGGACAGGCCGTGCTCGCGCTTCAGCCGGCGCGCCCGCGCCCGCATTTCCTGGGGGGAGAGCCCGGGGGAGTCGTCGATGAACAGCCTGGCTTCGGAGAGCAGGCTCATGGTCGAGGTCAGCCGTGGCCAGTCGTCGTCGTCAAGATTACCGGTGCGGATCTTCTGCAGCTCGACGCGGCCGAGGGACGAGAGCATGCGCATGGCCAGTGCATCGCCGGGCATTTCCATGCTGAACACCGCCACCGGCGCGTCGTCCTTCAGGGCCACGTGCTCGGCGATGTTCATGGCGAAGGTGGTCTTGCCCATGGAGGGCCGCGCGGCAACGATGACCAGATCGCCGCCCTGCAGCCCGGAGGTCATGTGATCGAAGTCGGTAAACCCGGTGGGCACACCGGTCACGCTGCCATCCTGGTGATAGAGCGTGTCGATGCGCTCAACAACCGTTGGCAGGATATCGCGGACGCCGACAAACCCCTGCTGAAAACGCCCGCTGGTCTCCGCGATCTGGAAGATCAGGCGCTCGGCCTCTTCCAGCAGGTCCTTGCTTTCACGACCATCCGGCTTGAACGCCGAACTCACCACCTCCGTGCCCGCGCGGATCATCTGCCGGAGAATGGATCGCTCGCGCACGATGTCTGCATACGCGGCAATGTTGGCGGCGCTGGGGGTCTCCGCCGCGATGCTGCCCAGATACCCCATGCCGCCCGCATCATCGAGTTCGTTGGATGTGCGCAACGCCTCGGCGAGGGTCACCACGTCCATGGGACGCTGCTGCTCGGCAAGCGCTCCCAGTGCGCGGAAGATGAGACGGTGGTCGTGACGGTAGAAATCGTCTTCGCTGACCCGGTCGGCGACGTTGTCCCAGGCCTCGTTATCGACCATCAGCCCGCCAAGGACGGCCTGTTCCGCCTCCAGCGAGTGCGGAGGCACTTTCAGGGCGGAGATGTCCAGCTCTTGCGCGGGATTCGATTCAGCCATGGAGTAACCCGCCACCCCTCATCCGGAACCGGTTACCGGGTGCCCCCGGCCGTAACCCGATACTGCACCACCCCGGCGCCCGCGACCCGTGGCCGCGGCCCCCGGGGCCGGAGCCACACCCTCAGGTGCTCTCCACCACGACGCGCACGGTGGTGTCGACGTCGGTGTACAGATGCACATCCACATCGTACTCGCCCACGACGCGGATCGGCCCCTCGGGCATGCGCACCTCGTGCTTGGCGAGCTCCAGCCCGGCCTGCTCCGCGGCATCGGCAATATCCGCCGGGCCAACCGAGCCGAACAGTTTGCCTTCGTCACCCGACTTCGCGGCGATGGTCAGCGTCACTTCGGCCACCTTGTCGCGGCGCGCCTGGGCAGCGGCCAACGCGTCTGCAGCAGCCTTCTCGAGCTCTGCGCGACGCTCTTCGAAATACTTGATGTTCTCCGGCGTCGCCGGCTTTGCCTTGCCATGCGGCACCAGGAAATTGCGGCCGTAGCCGGGCCGCACAGTGACCTTGTCACCCAGGTTACCCAGGTTCTCTACCCTTTCCAGGAGAATGACTTCCATCGTTCCAACCCCAATGATTTTCAAAGCCCGAACCGGCCCAGCCGGCTCACCCACCGTTTTCCCTGATCAGGCGTTGCCGCAGATCAAACCAGGTATCAAGAATACCCAGTAGGGCGTACAGCTTGAACAGAAACGGCATCAATCCATACACGGGCACCAGCATCATCCAGTGCCAGCCCCGCGCGTGCGCCACGCAGTGCGCCACCGCCAGCGCCTGTACCGCAAACACCCCGGACACCAGCAGGGACAGGTCGTAAACCAGCCCCGGGCCCGTGAATGTCGCCAGCAGCATGACGACCAGCGTCGCGGCCGCGAACCGCCAGTCCAGCCGCAACCCGTGGAATTCCTCACGGAATCCCCCGGGATTGTACAGGACCGCCTGCCACCAGCGAGCCAGCAACAGACTGCCCAGCGACAGGGTCCACAGCCCGAGAATCCAGAACCCGGACATCACCGGGCTGAGCGAGCGGATCAGATCCACCCCCTCCTCTCCCTCGAACATCCCGTCGAGCGAGCGCGCCCAGAAGGCGGCCGGGTCCTGCACCACGGCGTACCAGACTGCCAGGGCAACACCGCCCAATCCGGCACTGACAAGCACGGTCAGCGGCAGCGACACCGTGGCCCTCAGGACCACGGCGAGCACGAACACCGGCAGCCAGTATTCCAGCAGCCCGCCCACGGAGACCATGGGGTTCACGCCCATGGCGGCAAAGGCGGTGCCCATGGCCAGCGCAGCGCCCGCCATGACCAGACCACCCTCCGCTGCTCCACGCCGGAGCGTGACCAGCGCGAGAACGGCACCGCCCAGCCAGGCAAGCAGCGGCAGCAGCGTCGCCGCGACCATGACCAGCAGCGGCTGCCACCGGCCCTGCATGATGAACGCCAGCACCGGTTTCACGGAACCGCCCCGCGATGCGCGCCCGGACTGTTAGTGGCGATCCGTGTACGGCAGCAGGGACAGATAGCGTGCCCGCTTGATGGCGCGCGCCAGCTGCCGCTGGTACCGGGCGCTCGTGCCGGTGATCCGGCTCGGGACGATCTTGCCCGTTTCGGTGACGTAATTCCGCAGCGTGGCGAGATCCTTGTAATCGATCTCCTTCACGCCTTCGGCGGTAAAGCGGCAATACTTACGGCGACGGAAAAAACGTGCCATTACTCGACTCCTTGCGTTTCATTCGTTAGCGGCTGGATTCGCCTCGCGAAGACCACCAGCCGATGCTGTTCGGGACGGTGCCCGGAGCGCCCGAGATAACCGAGCACCCGGACCGGGCTCCCCGCCCGCAACCTGCCGATCACATCCTGCAGCGCCTGCCCTCTGGCATGAACGGCAATGCGGAACCGCACCTCGCGATGCTGGCCGGCTTCCGGTTGACCCGATTCATGTTCCAGGGTGAAGCGGCTCACAGGGACACCGGCGGGAGTCATGCGGGTTTGCGGATCGTCCAGCAGCTGGCCCGTCAATGCCAGACGATTGTCCGGCCAGGGCGGCTGGGTATCACTGCCCATCCGCAGACTCCCCGCCAGGCTCAGCTCTCGGCTTCGCTGCCGGCAGTTTCCTCGGTCTGGGCTTCTTCCGCCGGCGCGTCCGAACGCTGCTCGTCACGCGGACGGTCCTCACGGCGGCCACGGTCCCTGGTTTCGTCTTTCTCCTTCATCATCGGCGAAGCGTCGGTGACGGCCTCGTCGCGGGAGAGCACGAAGTGCCGGATGACAGCATCGTTGAAACGAAACGTGGAGGTCAGTTCGTCGAGCGCATCCTTGCCGCACTCCACGTTGAACATCACGTAGTGCGCCTTGATGAGCTTGCGAATGGGGTAGGCGAGCTGGCGACGGCCCCAGTCCTCAAGACGATGAATCGTACCGCCATTATTCTCGATAATGCCGCGGTACCGCTCCGTCATGGCCGGAACCTGTTCGCTCTGGTCCGGATGGACCATGAATACGACTTCGTAATGCCTCATTGGTAACTCCCTGTGGTTACTCGGGGCGAACCCCGGAGAAGCCTTTCGTGACCCCGAAAGGCAGGGACGGGCCAGTGCGGCCCTGAAAGCCCGGGCGCCGCCCGGGCAAGCGCGGGATTATAACGTGAGGTACACCCGCTTGGGAAGCAGCCACCCGCCAACGGCCCGGACCTCATCGCTGGCGCACCGCCTCGTAGAGCAGCACGCCGGTGGCGACGGAGACGTTCAGGCTCGACACCTTGCCGGCCATGGGAATACGGGTGAGAAAATCACAGGCCTCGCGGGTGAGGCGGCGAAGGCCGTCCTCCTCCGCGCCCATGACGATGCCCAGCGGGCCGGAGAGGTCCAAGGCCCAGGGGGGCTGCTCCGCCTGTTCAGCCGCCCCCACCAGCCAGATGCCACGCTTCTTGAGAGCGTCCAGCGTGCGCGCCAGGTTGGTGACCTGAAAGAACGGCACGTTCGCGGTGGCTCCGGACGCGACCTTGTGCACCGTGGCCGTCAGCCCGACCGCCCGGTCCCGGGGCGCGATCACGGCATGCACCCCGGCGGCATCGGCGGTGCGCATGCACGCCCCCAGGTTGTGGGGGTCCTGCACCTGGTCAAGAACCAGCAGAAACGGCGCCTCGTCCATGGCATCCAGGCGCGCCTCGAGGGCATCAAGCCCCTGGGGTTCGGGCCCACGGTAGCGGATGACCACACCCTGGTGAGACGCACCGTCGCTGAGGCGGTCCAGCTCCCGGCGGGGCACCTCCTGGATGCGTGCGCCGGTGCGGGCGAGCTCGTCCCGGAGCTGCCCCATGCGCTGATCCCGACGATTGCGCTCCACCCAGACCTCGACCACACCCGTGGGGTCGAAGCGCAGGGCGGCGCGCACGGCATGCATGCCGTGGATCAGCTCACCGGCTTTCACTGCTTCTTGCCCCCGCTGCGGCGCCGGCGCCCTTTGCCGCCATCACGCTTGCCGGGGCCACCTTTACCGCCCTTGCCGGGCTTGCGACCGCCCCTGCTACCGTCGGTCACCGGTTCGGCCAGCTCGCCGTTGGCATCCAGCGGACCCAGCATGGCCAGATCGACCTTGCGCTCGTCGGGGTCGACCTTGTCGATCCGGACGCGCACCCGGTCTGTCAGGCGGTACACCCGCCCGGTGCGTTCCCCGGTCAGGTGGTGGCCAATGGGATCGAAGCGGAAGAAGTCGTTCTCCAGCTGGGTGACGTGCACCAGACCATCCACGTACAGGCCGTCCAGCTCCACGAACAGACCGAAGCCGGTGACTCCCGTCACCACGCCGTCGTACTCCTGACCCACCTTGTCACGGATGTACTGGCACTTGAGGATGGACTCGGCATCCCGGGTTGCCTCGTCGGCACGGCGCTCGGTCATGGAGCACTGCTCGCCGAGGCCCAGGAGTTCATCCTGCCCCACGGGGAAAGTCGTCCCCTTACCGCCCTCGATCACGTGCGCAATACCGCGATGGACCAGCAGGTCCGGATACCGCCGGATCGGTGACGTGAAGTGCGCGTACTCTTCCATAGCCAGGCCGAAGTGACCGCTGTTCACCGGGTGGTAGACCGCCTGCTGGAGCGACCGGAGCATCACGGTCTGGATCAGGTGTCGATCAGGCCGGTTCTGTACACTGCGCAGCAGCTTGGCATAGTCGGCCGGCTGCGGATCGTCGCCGCCCCCGAGCGCCAGTCCGGTCTCCGCCAGGAAGCGGTTGAGATTGTCCAGGCGATCCTCGTCCGGGCCATCGTGATTGCGGAACAGGGTTGGCAAGCGCTGCTTGAGGAGATACCGCGCCGTGGCCTGGTTCGCCGCCAGCATGCACTCCTCGATCAGGCGGTGCGCATCGGTCCGCTCCGTGGGCCGGATATCCGCGATGGAGCCGTGATCATCGAAGAGAATCTGGGTTTCCGTGGTCTCGAAATCGATGGCACCGCGCCTGTTGCGCGCCTTGCGCAGGGATTCATAAACCCCGTAGAGGTGATCCAGCTGCGGCAGGATCGGTGCGTACTTCGCCTGCAGGGCCTCGTCCTGATCCACGAGAATGCGCGCCACGTCCTCGTAGATCATGCGCGCGTGGGAGCGCATGACCGCGCGATAGAACGTCGACCGCCGGATCTCGCCGCCGGTGGTGATCAGCATGTCGCAGACCATGCACAGGCGATCCACGTCGGGATTCAGCGAGCACAGGCCGTTGGAGAGCTTCTCCGGCAGCATCGGCACCACGTTGCGGGGGAAGTACACCGAGTTGCCCCGGTTACGGGCCTCCTTGTCCAGCGCCGAGCCGGGCTTGACGTAGTGGGAGACATCCGCGATGGCGACCACCAGCCGCCAGCCGGACGGCTTCGGTTCGGCGTAGACGGCATCGTCGAAGTCACGGGCGTCGGCGCCGTCTATGGTAATCAGAGGGAGGTTGCGCAGATCCTTGCGACCCTTCTTGTCCGCCTCCGGCACTTCATCCGGGAGCCGCTCCAGCTCCTTCGTCACCGCCTCCGGCCACTCTACCGGGATGCCGTAGATCAGCTGGGCGGTCTCGATCTCGGTGCCGGGGCGGATGTGCTCACCGAGCACCTGGATGACCTCACCAATGGGCTGGCGCCGGGCCTGGGGCTGCTGGGTGATCTGCACCACCACCAGCTCTCCATTGCCGGCATTCTGCTGGGACTGGGACGGCACAATGATGTCGTGGTGCATGCGCTTGTTGCTGGGCACCACGAAACCGACGCCGCTCTCCTGGAAGAAACGGCCCACCACGGTCTTGTTGGCGCGCTGGATAACGTCCACGAGGATGCCCGAGGGCTGCCCCTCGTGATTGACGCCGGTCACGCGCACCACCGCGCGGTCGCCGTGCATGACGAGGCGCATGTCCCGGGGCGAAATGAAGATCCGCTCCCCCCCAACATCCGGGGCAAGCTGGCCGTAGCCGTCCTGGTGACCGATCACCCGGCCCCGCACGAGCTCTTCATTATCCACCAGCACGTAGCCGCGGCGACGGTTGCGCACCACCTGCCCGTCACGCTCCATGGCGATCAGCCGGCGGCGCAGCCCTTCGAGGGAATCGGGATCGCTCAGGCCGAGAGCCTGGGCCAGTTCGTCACGCGTGAGGGGACGCGCCTGATCGGCAATGAACGTCATCAGGTGCTCACGACTGGGCACCGGGTTGTCGTATTTCTGTGCCTCGCGTTCCCGGTAAGGATCCACGCCGGCATCAGCCTGCTTTCGCTTTCGTGTCATAAACTCTGGTTAACTCCGGTTCTCATCTGTTGGCCCCGTTTCCGTACGAGGCTGTTCGTTGTGTGGGGGCGGCTCACGCGTGCTCAAGAGCTGCGTGGCACCGTTGCGGGACGAGCATACGCGAACACCACAGCCATGCAACGCAAAAGGCGCCTTGCGGCCGTTGACAGGCCCCACCCCCCTCGGTAAAGTACGCGCCCTGACCCGGGTTGGTTCCCGGCGAAAGGCCCAGGTGGCGGAAATGGTAGACGCGCTAGCTTCAGGTGCTAGTGGGGGCAACCCCGTGGAGGTTCAAGTCCTCTCCTGGGCACCAGACACAAACAAAAGAGGCGGCCAATCGGCCGCCTTTTTTGTTTGTGGCCGCGAAACGTTTTCCGGTGTGATGGTGGGCCTGAAGGTCCGCCCTACGGCTGCGGCAAGCTCTGTCCCGCCGCGAAGGTGGACCTGAAGGTCCACCCTACGCTGCAGGCAGCGGCGCGCCGTTCAGACCACATCCTCGTCGTAAGGATGGCGCACCATGATTGTCTCGTTGCGATCCGGGCCGGTGGAAATCATGTCCACGGGCACGCCGACCAGTTCGGACAGCTTGTCGAGATAGGCACGGGCGTTCTCGGGCAGCGCCTCCAGCGAGGTCAGCCCGGCCGTGGAACCACTCCAGCCCGGCAATTCGATGTACTCCGGCTCGCAATCGGCCATGGCTTCCGCGCCCAGCGGCGGCACGTCCTGCCACCGCCCGCCGCACTGGTAGCCAACACAGATGCGCACGGTCTCCAGGCCATCCAGCACGTCCAGCTTGGTGATGCAGAGCCCGGAAATGCTGTTCACCTGCGCCGAGCGCCGCAAGGCCGCGGCGTCGAACCAGCCACAGCGGCGTGCACGCCCGGTAGTGGCCCCGAACTCGTTGCCCTTCTCCGCCAGGTGGCGCCCGACCTCGCAATCCAGCTCGGTGGGGAACGGCCCGCCGCCGACCCGCGTGGTATAGGCCTTGGTGATGCCCAGGACGTAGTCGATGTCACGCGGCCCCATGCCCGTGCCGCAGGCCGCACCACCCGCGGTGGTGTTGGACGACGTCACGTACGGGTAGGTGCCATGGTCGATGTCCAGCAGCGCACCCTGTGCGCCTTCGAACATGATGCGATTCCCGGCCCGCCGGTGGGCGTGGAGAATGCTGATCACGTCCTCGACCATCGGCCGCAGCATTTCGGCGTGCTGCAGGCATTGGTCGTAGACCGCCTCGAACGGCTGTGCCGGCTCGCCGAAATACTGTTCCAGCACGAAGTTGTGGAAGGCGATCAGGTCACGGAGCTTCGGTGCGAGCACCTCGGGGCGCAGCAGATCCGCGACGCGGATCCCCCGGCGCGCAACCTTGTCCTCGTACGCCGGCCCGATGCCCCGGCCCGTGGTGCCGATGGCAGTCTTGCCACGCGCCTTCTCGCGCGCCTTGTCCAGCTCCACATGGGTAGGCAGGATCACCGGACAGGCCGGGCTCACCCGCAGCCGCTCGCGGGCGGGTACGCCGCGAGCTTCCAGGGTGTCGATTTCGCGGAACAGGGACGCCGGATCCAGCACCACACCGTTGCCGATAAGACAGTGCACCCCCTCACGGAGGATTCCGGACGGAATCAGGTGCAGGACGGTCTTCTCACCATCAATGACCAGTGTGTGCCCGGCGTTGTGACCACCCTGAAAGCGCACAACCGCAGCCGCGCGCTCCGTCAGCAGATCAACCACTTTGCCCTTCCCTTCGTCACCCCACTGGGTGCCGATCACCACCACATTGTTTGCCATGCTGTCCGTTCCAGTTGCCCGTGAGCGGCGTGTGGCCGCATTCGAATCACTCGGTTAACGGCACCACTTTCCAGGCGCCGTTGCTTTCAACAAGCTGCCGGTCGCAGCCGAGCTCCTCCGGCGACACCGTCGCCCCCGGAAGCTCGACCACAACCCGCTCGCCGTTCGCCCGCAGCTCCCTGACCGCGGTCATCAGATCACTGGCGTCCCCCCACGGCGCCAGAATGCCCGTAGGCCGGGGCTCAAGCTCCCGCTCACTCAGCGCAAGCAGGTTTTTGAGATCGGCACTGAAACCGGTCGCCGACCTGGGCCGACCAAAGACTTCGCCGATCCCATCGTAACGTCCACCCCTGGCCACTTCCTGGCCGCAACCGGGTGCAAAGGCGGCAAACACGACACCGGTGTGGAACCGGTACCCACGCAACTCCGCCAGATCGAAGTGCAAGGTCACCTCGGGGATCTGCCGCTCGACTGCGGACGACAGTGCCCACAAGTGCCTCAGGGCGGTCTGCACACTCTCGCCGGCGCCGGCGAGCTGCTCACCCGCGTGATCCAGCACCTCCACGCTGCCATTGAGGTGCGTGAGCGCGGCCAGCCGATCCCGTGCCGGGCCCGGCGCCACGCCCTCCAACAGATCGCGGATCTCTCCGGCCGCCTTGCGCTGCAGGCAGTCAAAGAGGCGGTTCTCCGTATCGAGGTCCAGACCGGCCTCGCTGGCCAGCGCCCGGTAGATACCCACATGCCCGATATCCAGGTGGGGCGTGGGCAACCCGGCAATGCGCAGTGTCTCCATCATCAGGGCGATGATTTCGACGTCGCTCTCCACGCCGCCATGGCCGAAGAGTTCCGCCCCGAGCTGCACCGGGTTGCGACTGCGGCCGGGGCCTTCCGGGCGCGTGTTGAGCACGGTACCGAGGTAGCACAGACGCGTGGGCCCGGAGCGCTTGAGCTGATGGGCATCGATCCGGGCGGCCTGGGGTGTCATGTCGGCGCGGATGCCCATCATGCGGCCTGAAAGCTGATCGGTGAGCTTGAAGGTCTGCAGATCGAGATCCGGCCCGGTGCCAATCAACAGGGAGTCCAGGTACTCGATGACCGGAGGCATGACCAGCTCGTACCCCCAGTTCCGCCAGGCATCCAGTAACTCCCGCCGGAGGACTTCCAGAGCCGCCGCACGCGGCGGCAGGACTTCGTCCACACCGTCGGGCAGGAGCCAGCGGTTGGCCCGGGAAAATTCTGCTTCTTTCATGGCCCTGGAGGCTCCCTCATGCGCCAAACAAGTACAACAGCCCGAGGCCGCTCAGCATCGCGGCAAGGCCACCGAGCCGCAGACTGCGATCGTCCATGGCCTGGACCTGCTCAAGGTAGCGCCGCAACAGCCGCGGGCTGAGAAACGGCAGAATGCCCTCGACGATGAGGACCAGGGCAATCGCCGTCATGAACAGTTCGAACGATGCCATGCCGACTCCAAAAAAAGCCGGGCGGTCATACCAACCGCCCGGTTCCAACAGTGCTGTCAGTCTTCAGCTGAACGGCCCGCCATGGGGCTCGGGCCGTTCAGTCACCGCCATTACCGCCCGTTGGATCTTCCAGGTAGCGGAAGAAATCACTGTCCGGCGTCAGGACGAGGACGTCGTCTTCACCCCGGAAGGCGCGATCGTAGGCGCGCAGACTGCGGATGAAGCTGAAGAACTCCGGGTCCTGCTCCGCGGCCTGGGCAAAGATACCGGCCGCCTCGGCCTCACCTTCACCACGCAGCTCTTCGCCATCCCGGCGCGCTTCGGCCACCAGCACGGTGCGTTGCCGGTCCGCATCGGCGCGAATGCGCTCGGAGGCTTCGTCACCGCTGGCCCGGATGTCGCGGGCGACCCGCTCACGCTCGGCCACCATGCGCTGGAACACCGACTCACTGACGTTGGGCGGCAGGTCCACCCGCTTCAGCCTGACCTCGAGCACCTCGATTCCCAGGCTGGCGGCGTAGTTGTTCGCCTCCTCGCTGAGGATGTCCATGATCTGCGACCGTTCACCGGAGACCACATCCTGGATGGTGCGACGACCGAACTCGCTTCGCAGCCCGTCCTTGATGTTTTCGTTGAGGCGCGCATTGGCCCGGACCGGGTCGCCGCCCACCGTGGTGTAGTACTCGCGCACGTCGGAGACGCGCCATTTCACGAAAGCATCGACGATGAGGTTCTTGAGCTCACCGGTGAGATAGCGCTCCGGCTCGGCATCGAGGGTCTGCACGCGCGCGTCGAACTTCCGCACATTGTTGACGAACGGCATCTTGAAATGCAGCCCGGGCTCGTAATCCGCACGCTGGATTTCACCCAGCCGGAACATCAGCGCCTTCTCGGTCTCGTCCACCGTGAACACCGAGAAATAGCCCACCACCAGGGCAACACCCAGAACGATGCCACCAATTGACTTCAACGATTGCATTAATAGGCCTCCCGCGAACGCAGGTCGCCCCGACTACGGGAGCCGCTGGGCTGCTGCCGGTCCTGCGTGGTCAGACGGCGGTCGAGAATGTCGGGATCCAACGGCCCCGTATCCCGCTCGGCATGGTTGCGCGACTGTCTGTCACCCATGCGGTCCAGCGGCAGATAGAGCAGCGAGTCCGCGGCATCGCCCGTCATGTAGACTTTCTGGCTGCGGGAGTAGATATCCGACACCGTATTGAGGTACAGACGGGTGCGCGTAACCTCCGGCGCCTGCTCGTACTCACGCAGCACGGCCAGGAAGCGGGCGCTTTCACCCTCCGCCTCGGCGACCACCTGCTCGCGATACCCCTGTGCTTCCTCGCGCACCCGGGCCGCTTCACCCTGGGCCCGCGGAATCACTTCGTTGCGGTAGGCGTTGGCCTGGTTGATCTTCCGCTGCTCGTCCTCGCGCGCCATGATGGCGTCTTCGAAAGCCGACTGCACCTCTTCCGGCGGCTGGACGTCCTGCATGTCCACACTCACGACGCGCAGCCCCGTCCCGTAGGTTTCCATCGCCTCACTGAGCAGGCGGCGGGTCTCCTGGGCCACTTCGGTCCGCCCCTCCGTGAGCACGAAGTCCATGCGCCGCTTGCCGACCGTCTCACGCAGGGCGCTCTCGGTCACATCCTTGAGGCTCTGGTCCGGGTCACGGAAGTTGAACACGTACTTCGCCGGATCCTCCACCTGGTACTGCACGGCAAGCTGGACGTCGACGATGTTCTCGTCCTGGGTCAGCATCAGCGCCTCGCGCGGCACGTGCCGCCGGCGATCGCCGCCACCGGTCTGATACCCCACTTCGGAGACCCGGACCTCCTCGACGTTGACCCGCTCGACGGTGCCGATGGGTCGCGGCGGACGCCAGTGCGGCCCGGGCATGGTTGTCTGGTGATAGGCGCCAAAGCGCTTCTCGATACCACGCCAGCCTTCGTCGACGATATAGATACCGGAGGCAAGCCAGACCAGAACGGCAACACCGATAATGGCGCCAATGGCCGTGCCGCTGACGCCCGGCGGGCCCGAGCCGTCGCCACTGTTCCCCTGGCTGTCACCGTTCCCGCCGGAACCGCCCTTGCCACCGAACAGGCCGCCGAACTTGCCTTTGACGTTCTTGATCACCTCGTCGAGATCAGGTGGCCCCTGATTCCCTGAGCCGCCCCACGGGTCCCGATTCCCACGACCGGGTTCGTTCCAGGACATACTGTTCTCCGTAGACAGGATTAATTATTGGAATGCGGGCGGGCCACAGACCGAAACGGATTGTAATGATCTCCGACGCTGCCCCGCAACATATCACGGCACCGCGGCTTCCAGCGGGGCCGTGAGGCCCTCCTTTTCGTACAGACGCTCCAGATCGCGACGGCGGATGTCCACATCCAGAAGCAGTTCGCCGTCTTCGGTCCAGGCTTCCTCCAGGACCCGCCCCAGGTCGAACAGCCGCGCACGCAGCCGGCCCTGGTCCGGAGCCAGCGTGAGCCGGCCTTGCACGCGCTCGGCGGCGACGGCGTCGGCAATGGCCGTCAACAGCAGGTCCATGCCACGTCCGTCCTGCGCGGACACCCAGACTTCCGTCAGCCCGGTTTCCGGATCGACGACCACACCCGGCTCCCGCCCGGCCTGATCAATCTTGTTGAAAACGCGGATGGTCGGGATCTCGTTCGCGCCAATGGCCTCGAGAACGGAATCGACCTGTTCGATGCTGCCGTCGCGGTCGTCCTCACTGGCATCCACCACGTGCAGCAGTAGCTGGGACTCGGTCGCCTCTTCCAGGGTCGACCGGAACGCCGCCACCAGCTGGTGGGGCAGGTCCCGGATGAAGCCGACGGTATCGGCAAGAATGACGTGCTCGCCGCTATCCACGCTGACCCGTCGCAGTGTGGTGTCCAGGGTCGCGAACAGCCGATCGTCGGCATACACTTCCGCCTCGGTAAGGCGGTTGAACAGGGTGGACTTGCCGGCATTGGTGTAACCCACCAGCGAGATCGTCGGCACATCCTGCTTCCGGCGCGCCTGCCGCCCCTGCTCCCGCTGCTGGCGGACCCGCGCAAGCCGTTTCTCCAGCTGCTTGATGCGCACGCCAAGCATGCGGCGGTCCATCTCCAGCTGCGTCTCACCCGGGCCCCGCTGCCCGATGCCGCCCTTCTGGCGCTCCAGGTGCGACCACCCGCGAACGAGCCGCGAGGCCACGTGCCGGAGCTGCGCCAGTTCCACCTGCAGCTTGCCTTCGTGGGTGCGCGCACGCTGGGCGAAGATGTCCAGGATCAGCCCCGTGCGGTCAAGCACGCGACAGCGCAACGCCGCCTCCAGGTTACGCTCCTGGCTCGGCGACAGCGCATGATTGAGCAGCACCAGGTCTGCTTCGCCGGACGCCACCAGTGCCGCCAGCTCGTCGACCTTGCCACGGCCGATGAAGTACCGGGGATCGGGCCGGTCGCGCCGGCTGACGAAACTATCGACCACATCGGCACCGGCGGACTCCGCGAGCGAGTGCAACTCGTCCAGGGCGTCGGCCACGCCGCGCCCTTCCATGTCGAGATGCACCAGCACCGCCCGCTCGCCACCGCCGGGCCGATCAAACAGTTTGAGTTCAGAGGCTACCGCCCCAGGTGTTTCATGCGTTACCAAGATCCGAAGCGCCTCGCTCCTGCTCCGCCGGCGGAAGTTTGACGTTCCGGGCAGGTACGATGGTAGAAATCGCGTGCTTGTAGACCATCTGGTTCACCGTATTCCGCAGCAGAACCACGAACTGGTCAAAGGACTCGATCTGCCCCTGCAGCTTGATACCGTTGACCAGATAGATAGACACCGGAATCCGTTCCTTTCGCAGCGCGTTGAGAAAAGGTTCCTGCAGCGACTGTCCCTTGGACATTTTTGACCCCTTCAAATTCCCGTTGAACTTGTTCTTATCGCGGATTCACGCGTAGACGCCTTCGCTTCGAGCCTCTTTGCAAACCCGCAGCCAGTCTAGCACAGGCAACTGCGTCGTTTCGGCGATGTTACCCCCTCACGACATACTCTCGATCACGTGCGTCAGCCGATCAACCACGGGATCCCGATCGGGGTCCATCCACACGGCATCCGTCTCCTTGCGCAGCCACGTCACCTGCCGTTTGGCGAACTGACGCGTTGCCACGATGCCGTTTTCCCGCAGTTGCGCCCGATCGAACGCGCCGTCGAGATATTGCCAGACCTGCCGATAACCGACAGCGCGCATGGACGGGTGGTTCAATCCGAGATCACCCCGCGCGCGCAATGCTTCGACTTCCTGGACAAAACCATTGTCCAGCATGGCATCAAAACGCTGCGCGATACGGGCGTTCAGCGTCTCGCGCCGGGGCGGTGCCAACACGTACTTCACCAGCGTTCCAACCGGCTCCGGCCGCCGCACATCGGCGAGCAACGCGGTCATGGTCGAACCACTCAGCCGGTAGATCTCCAGGGCCCGCTGGATGCGCTGTGTGTCATTGGGGTGAATCCGCCGCGCGCTCTCCGGGTCGACTGCCGCCAGCTCCCGGTGCAGCGCATCCCAGCCCCGTGCCGCCGCTTCCCCTTCCATGCGCTCGCGCAATTCCGCGTCCGCGGTTGGCAAATCGGCCAGACCGTGCTCCAGTGCCCGGAAATAGAGCATGGTGCCCCCCACCAGGAGTGGCACCCGCCCCGCCGACCGGGCCTTGCGCACCTCCACGGGCACATCCTCGCAGAACCGCGCCGCCGAGTAGGCATCTGCCGGATCACAGATATCGACCAGCCCGTGGGGCACGCGCTCCAGCACCTCCCGTGACGGCTTGGCCGTGCCGATGTCCATGCCCCGGTAAACCTGTGCGGAGTCGACACTGATGATGTGCACGGGGAAGCGCCGGGCAAGGGCCAGTGCCGCCCCGGTCTTCCCGGACGCGGTGGGGCCCATCAGGCAGATCAGGGGGTGCGCTTGCGCGGCCACGGATTACTGCCCGCGCAGAAAGAGCCGGTCCAGGTCGGCCATGGCCAGCCGGGTCCAGGTGGGTCGGCCATGGTTGCACTGGCCGCTGTTGGGCGTGTTCTCCATGTCCCGCAGCAGCGCGTTCATCTCTGCCTGGGTCAGCTGCCGGTTGGCCCGCACGGACCCGTGGCAGGCCATGGTTCCAAGCACGTGATTCAACCGTGCCTCCAGCCGTGACGCATCGTCGCAGTCACGCAGATCGGCAAGCACATCGGCCACCAGTGCCCCGGCGTCGGCATTGCGCAACAGCGCCGGCACCTGTCGCACCAGCACGGTTTCGGGGCCGGCCCGGTCCAGCTCGAACCCGAGGCGCGAGAAGGCGTCGTGATGCCGCTCCGCGAGCTCGGCCTCCGCCGGCGCCACGGCAACGCTGACGGGGACGAGCAGCGGCTGGGCCGAAACCCCCTGCGCCGCCAGTTGCTGTTTCATCCGCTCGTACACGATGCGCTCATGGGCCGCGTGCATGTCCACCAGCACGACGCCATCGGCGTTCTGCGCCAGAATGAACACCCCGTGGATCTGCGCCAGTGCGTAACCGAGCGGTGGCCCCTGATCGCCGGGTACCTCAACCGCCGCCCCGTCGTCCACCCCCTCTGCCTCGTTCGACGCCGCGCCGGCGGATGCCATCCCCGCTTCCCGGACATCGGGTGTGCCGGTGGCGCCGTAGAGCGCCTGCGCTTCCCGGACACCGAACCCGAAGCCGTCCTGGCGCGGCGCCGGCGCGGATGATGCACGCGGTGGCGGTGCCGCAGCTCCGCTCCGCGGCAGCTCCCGATCAGCAGAAGACGGCGGCGCACCGGGCGCCGCAGCGCCACCGGGGGCCTCGGGCCGGACCGACTCCAGCGCCTGCCGCAGGTGACGGAACAGGAAATCGTAGATCAGTCGCCCATCGCGGAACCGGACCTCGTGCTTGGCGGGATGCACGTTCACGTCCACCTGGCCGGGGTCCACGTCCATGTACAGCACGTAGGCGGGATAGCGATCCTTGTAGAGGACGTCCTGGTAGGCCCGGCGAATGGCGTGGGAGGCCATGCGATCACGCACCACGCGGCCGTTGACCACCAGATACTGGAGATCGGCGGTGGTCCGGGAAAACGTCGGCAGCGCGACCCAGCCCCGAAGCGCCAGCCCTGCCGCCTCCACATCAACGCGCAGGGACTGCTCGACGAACCCGCGCCCCAGCAGACGCGCCAGCCGCTCCTCGGCGGCGTCCTGGTCCCGGGCGGCCGCCACCTGCAGACCGGGCTTGTCGTTGTGGCGAACGTGAATGCTGACATCGAAACGCGCCAGCGCCAGCCGCCGGATCAGCTCCTGGATGTGGCCGAGTTCCGTACGGTCCGCCTTGAGAAACTTGCGACGCCCCGGGGTATTAAAGAAGAGATCTCGCACCTCCACGGTCGTGCCCTCGGGGTGCGCGGCGGGTGCGGGCTCCGGCGGCACCTCGTCACCATCGGTCTCCACCTGCCATGCGTGCTCATCGGCCCGCACGCGGGAGGTCAGCCGCAGGCGTGACACCGACGCAATGCTCGGCAACGCCTCGCCGCGAAACCCGAGGCTGCCAACGCGTTCGAGCTCATCCAGAGAACCGATCTTGCTGGTGGCATGCCGGCTCAGCGCCAGCGCCAGCTGCTCCCGCGGAATACCCTGGCCGTTGTCACGGATGCGAATCAGGCGTTTGCCGCCGGTCTCGAGATCCACGTCGATGCGGTCGGCGCCCGCGTCAAGACTGTTCTCCACCAGCTCCTTGACCACGGAGGCGGGGCGCTCAACCACTTCACCGGCGGCGATCTGGTTGATGAGCTGCTCGGGAAGAGGCCTGATGGGACGATAAGCAGACATGGACGGTGGCAAACGGCATCGTTGGCGGAAGACGCCGGCATTATGGCGCACGCCGCACACCGCCGGCCACCCTTGCCCGACTCCCCGGCGGCCGATTACTCCGGAATGCGCAGGGTCGTGCCCACGGACAGGACGTCCCCGTTGAGGTCGTTGGCGGATCGCAGATCCGAGACACTGACGCGGTGCTCGCTGGCAATCCCGCTGAGCGTATCGCCACTCTGGACCTCGTATTCCCGCCCGCTTGAGGCCATGCGCGCCCCCGATGGCCGATGGCGCTCCGCGTAGCTGTTCACACCGCTGGCCACGGCACGCGCCAGATCCCACTGATGGTCCGCCTCTCTCAGACGGCGCTCCTCTTCGGGGTTGGATATGAACGCAAGCTCCACCAGCACGGAGGGCATGTCCAGGGACTTCAGCACCACGAACCCGGCGCGTTCCACATCACCCCGGTGGATGGGGCCGACACCCGCCAGTTCGTGAAGGACATCGCCGGCCAGTTCGACACTCGCCTCCAGGGTCGCCCCCCGGGAGAGATCCACCAGCACGGAGCGGGTCATGTCGTCCTTGTCGGACAACGAGATATCACCGAGAAGATCGGCCGCATTCTCACGCTGTGCCAGCAGACTGGCCGCCTGGGAGGACGCCCCGGTCTGCGACAGGGTATAGACCGAGGATCCACGCGGGCCGCCGCTCTCGGTGGCATCCGCATGCAGGGAGACGAAGATGTCCGCATTGTTCGACCGGGCCGTCTCGCGGCGCTCGGACAGCGGCACGTAGATGTCCGAATCGCGAATCATCAGTGGCTTGATCCCGGGCGCCTCGTCCAGCAGGTGGTAGAGCTTGCGCCCGACCTCGAGGACCACCTCCTTCTCGGTGAGCCCCGTAGGCCCGATCGCCCCGGGGTCACGGCCGCCATGGCCGGGATCGATGGCCACCACGAAATCGCGCTGGGCACTGCCTTCGGCGGTGCGCACGGGCTCATCCCGCTCCTCGCCCGGATGCAGGTCCACAACCAGCCGGTGACCGTACTGGTCATTGGGTCTCACGAGAAAGGACTGGGTCCGCACCGGGCCGTCGGTGTCCAGCACGACGCGCAGATCCCCCTCGCCACGGGCGGCACTGCGCATACGCTGGACGAGGCCGGCGTCGCTGATGCTGGAGGCATCGGAGAGTGCAGCACCGGTGATGTCGATGACAACCCGGTCGGGATCCTTGAGATTGAAGACGCGATGGTCGACTTCTCCGCTCAGGTCGAAGACCACCCGGGTGCGCTCGGAACCCGCGGACGTGCGCACGTTCTCCACCTGCACCTGACTGGCGACCAGCGTGCTGGAGACAACGAACAGCATTAGCAGGGTGAGCAGACGTGCCATGGCCCGGGCGCTTGTTCTGGCAGACATTTGCGGAGACGTTAACCCGGTTGAGGCAACGATTGCAAGAAGAACATCAAGGGAAGAGCACAATCATTTGATTTTATTGACTTATCAATCACGATCCGCCGGCGAGCTCCCGGAGCATGGCCGCCCCCTGCATCGAACGGGCGGACACCCCCGCCTGCCGCCCGTCTCCGGCGTGCGCCAGATTCACGACCAGGTCTTCCCCGGGCAGTGCACCGTGGCCCCGCTGCGGCCATTCAACCAGCACAAGCGTCCCGGCCCCGAGCTCGTCACGCAACCCGAGGAATTCCAGCTCTTCCGGGTCACCGAGCCGATACAGGTCCAGGTGCAGAGCACGCCGGGCCCCCAGCGTGTAGGGCTCGATCAGTGTGTAGGTGGGGCTGCGCACGCTGCCCCGCTCCCCCGCCTCCCTGAGCAGGCCACGCACCAGCGTGGTCTTGCCGGCGCCGAGGTCGCCCTCAAGCAGGATGACACACTGCTGCTCACCCCCCCAGACGCGCCAGAGTCGCGCACCGAAGCGGGCGGTGGCGGCCTCCTCCGGCAGCCAGACCGTGCCTTCGCCTGTCGTCTCGTCGGTCACCACCGGTGCAGTCATGACGGATTCAGCAACGCTCTCAGTTCAACCAACAGATCCGTGGCCAGCAGCCCGCGCTCCCCTGCCCCTGCCGCCCGGTCCGCTGCCGCCGCATGCAGGCAGACACCCGCCTCGGCGGCATCAACGGGCGAAAAACCCTGGGCGATGAGACTGCCGATGATCCCGGAGAGGACGTCGCCCATGCCGCCGGAGGCCATGCCCGGGTTGCCGTCGGTACACAGGGCGGGCGGCTGGTCCGCGCCCTGCACGAGGGTACCGGCCCCCTTGAGCACGGCGACCCCGCCGTAGTGCGTGCCGAGCGCGTGCACCGCTGCGAACCGGTCCTCCTGGACCTGTGCCGAAGTCAGCCCCAGCAGGCGCCCGGCCTCGCCCGGGTGGGGCGTGAGCACCTGGCTGTCATGGTGATCCGGCGCGTCGGCCAGGGCATTGAGCGCATCCGCATCCAGCACCTGGGGCCCGGGGAATCCACGCGCCTCCCGGTAGACTGCCTGCCCCCAGTCCGAACGCCCCAGCCCCGGGCCGAGAACAACCACACTGGCCCGCTGCAACAGCGCGGCGAGCTGCTCCTCGCCATGTACCATGAGCTCCGGCTGGGCGGCGAGAAACCCCGGCGCGTGCTCGCGCCGTGTAACCACACTGACCAACCCGGCGCCGCATCGCGCCGCCGCCCGCGCGGCCATGAGTGCGGCGCCGCCCATGCCGGCATCACCGCCCACAACCAGCACATGCCCGTAGCGCCCCTTGTGTGCCGTGCGCTCCCGCCGCGGGAAGCGATGTCGCAGCCCGTCGTAACCGGTGCGCCGGGCTGCCGGCTCGATCCCCTCGTAGACTGCCGCGGGCACATCCAGGCCATCGTAGACGACCCTGCCGGCGTACCCCGGGCCGTCGCCGGTGAAGAGCCCCGCCTTCAGCCCGATGAAGGTTGGCGTCACGTCGGCGCGCACGGCTGCTCCCAGCACGGCACCGGTACCACCGTGGATGCCCGAGGGAATATCCACGGCCATCACCGGCAGCCCGCTGGCGTTCACGGCCTCCACCGCCTCCCGGTATTCGCCCTCCACCGGGCGCTGGAGGCCCGTGCCAAGCATGGCGTCGACCACCATGTCACAACCATCGGGAAGCTCCCCCTGGAACGGCGCAATCACGCCGGACACCGCGTATCGGGAGGCAACCGTGGCCGCATCACCACGCAGGCGCCCCGGGTCGGACAACGCCAGCACATCCACGACCAGCCCGTCACGACGCGCCAGCTCGGCGATCACGTAGCCGTCGCCACCGTTGTTGCCACCGCCACAGAGAACACACAGGTGGCGCCGGTCCGGCCAGGCGGCGCGCAGCGCGTCGTAGGCCGAGGCTCCGGCGCACTCCATGAGCGCCAGCCCGGGGACGCCGTGGTCCTGGATGGCACGGCGATCCATTTCCGCCACCTGTTCGGGGCGATAGAGTGCGTGAGGCAGAGTCGACATGGGGTGCAGTATACCTGCCGGCGCCCGGCCGGCCCATGGTCGCCCCCTTGTCGACACTGGGGCGTCATGCCCGAGGCGCGGTACACTGGCGCCCATGAACGCGACAAGCGACCACGCGCTGGCCGACCACGACCTGCAGACCCTTGCCGGGGACATCCGCGGCTGGGCGCGTGCGCTCGGCTTTCAGCAGGTAGGGATTACCGACACCCGGCTGGAGACGGCGGAGCAGCGGCTGGATCAGTGGCTGGCCGAGGGCCGGCAGGGCGACATGGACTGGATGGCCCGCCACGGCCGCAAGCGCACCCGCCCGGAACAGCTCCTGCCCGGGACGCGGCGGGTCATCAGCGTGCGCATGGACTACCACCCCGCCGACACCGCCGCCGATGGCGATGCAACCCTCAACGACCCCGCCCGCGCGTTCGTCTCCCGCTACGCGCTCGGGCGCGATTACCACAAGCTCATGCGCAAGCGGCTGCAGCAGCTGGCCTCCCGGATCGAAGACGCATCCGGTTCCGCCGGATACCGGGTGTTCGTGGACAGTGCACCGGTGATGGAGAAGCCGCTGGCGGAGAAGGCCGGCCTCGGCTGGATCGGCAAGCACACGCTGCTGCTGAACCACCAGGCCGGTTCCTGGTTTTTCCTGGGCGAGCTCTACACTGACCTGCCCCTGCCGGTGGATACCCCCGCCACCGACCACTGCGGCACCTGCCGGGCATGCATCGATGTCTGTCCCACCGGGGCAATCACCGGGCCGTACCAGCTCGACGCCCGGCGTTGCGTGTCCTACCTGACCATCGAGCACAAGGGCAGCATCCCCGAGTCGCTGCGCCCGCTGATGGGAAACCGCATTTTTGGCTGTGATGACTGCCAGATGGTGTGCCCGTGGAACAAGTTCGCCCGGCCCACGGACGAATCGGCCTTCCACCCACGCCACGGCCTGGACGCCGCCAGCCTGATCACCCTGTTCCAGTGGGACGAGCAGACGTTTCTGCGCAATACGGAGGGCTCGGCCATTCGCCGACTGGGCCACGAGCGGTGGCTACGCAACCTCGCCGTCGCCCTGGGCAATGCGCCTTCCGGGCCTGCCGTGATCGAGGCATTGCGCCACCGCAGAGACCATCCGTCGCCGCTGGTCCGGGAGCACGTCGCCTGGGCGCTGCAACGCCATCAACCACAAGGAGACCATTCGTGAGTGAGCAGGAACTCGAGGGTCTGACGGTCGCCGTTCCGGAAAGCCGTGAACTGGACCTCTTCGCCCGCATGCTGGAGGAGCGCGGCGCTGCCGCGTTCCGGTGCCCACTGGTACGCATCGCCGACAGCCCTGATGAAGAGGCGGTGCACGGATGGCTGGATCGCTTCTGCGACAACCCGCCGGATGAGCTGATCCTGCTCACCGGCGAAGGACTTCGCCGCCTGCTGGGCTTTGCCGAACGACGGGGCCAGCACAAGGCGTTCATCTCCGCGCTGAGCCATCCGCGCATCATCGCCCGCGGCCCGAAACCGGGGCGTGCGCTCCGCCCCCTCGGCCTCAAGCCCGACCTGCTCTCGGAGCAACCCACCAGCGCCGGCGTCATCGACACGCTGGCGGCGCTGGATCTGAACGGTCACCGGGTGGGCGTGCAGCTCTACGGCGAGGAGCCGAATCGCCCGCTCATGGAGGCCCTGCACGACGCCGGCGCCGAAGCGGATCCGGTGGCCCCCTACGTGTATCTCTCCGACCGGGACGATCCCGCCGTCATGGAGCTGATCCAGGCCCTGGATGCGGGCAGCATCGACGTGATCGCCTTCACCAGCAAGTCCCAGGTACAGCGCCTCTGGGAGGTCGCGGAGGGGGCCAACTGCCGGGATGCACTTGAACGCGGCATGGGCCGCACGCTGGTGGCGGCCATCGGTCCGGTGGTGGAGGACGCGCTCGCCGCGCGCGGGCGGGCGGCGGATCTGGCCCCGGAGAAGAGCTACTTCATGAAGCCGCTGGTGCGGGAGATGGTCGCGCGACTGCGCTCATGAGCGCGCCTGCGCCGGCGTTCACGACGCCAGGTCGGCCACTTCGATATTGTCGATCAGGCGCGCGCGGCCCAACCACGCGGCGGCCAGCACCACGAAGGCGCTGGCGGGCAGATCCGGCACGGGTTCCGCCAGGTTGTCCCGCAGGCGGATGCTGACGTAGTCCGGTGCCAGACCGGCCTGGGTGAGATGCTTCCAGCCATCGGCTTCCAGCTGCAGGAAATCCCGCTCGCCGCCGCGGAGCGCCGTGGCGATGCGATGCAGCTCCCGGTACAGCGCCGGCGCGGTGTCGCGCTGCGCCGGCTCCAGGTAGGCATTGCGCGAGCTGAGCGCCAGCCCATCCTGCTCCCGCGCGGTCTCGGAGCCGATCACCTCCACCGGCAGGTTCAGGTCGGTGACCATGCGCCGGATCACCTGGAACTGCTGGTAATCCTTGCGCCCGAACACCGCCAGGTCCGGCCCCACCATGCCGAAGAGCTTGCACACCACCGTGGCCACGCCGGTGAAATGACCGGGACGGTGGGCACCGCAGAGGATGTCCGAAAGCCCGGGGACGTGGACCGTCACCAGATGGTCAAGGCCGCGCGGGTAGACTTCGTTCACCGTGGGCGCGAACAGCGCGTCCACGCCCTCCGCCAGCAGGTGCTCGCTGTCCGCCTCCAGCGTGCGGGGGTAGGCGTCGAAATCCTCGCCGGGGCCGAACTGGGTGGGGTTGACGAACACGCTCACCACCACCCGGTCGCTCACGCGGCGGGCATGACGGACCAGGCGCAGATGCCCCTCGTGCAGATTGCCCATGGTGGGCACGAACCCCACCACCTCACCCGCCGCCTGCCAGCGACGGACCTGATTGCGCATGCGCTCGATCTGGTGAAAGGTATCCATGGGCGACTCAGAAGCTGTGTTCGGCCGAAGGGAAGCGGTGATCGCGGACCGCCTGCACGTAGGCTTCCACCGCCCCCTGGATGGTGTCCGCCTCGGCCATGAAGTTGTGAGAGAACTTCGGCGTCTTGCCCGGCGTGATGCCGAGGATGTCCTGCAGCACCAGGATCTGCCCGTCGGTGTCGGCGCCTGCGCCGATCCCGATCACGGGCACGTCCACTTCGCGGGTCACGCGGGCGGCCAGTGCAGCGGGCACACACTCCAGCAGGATGGCATCGGCCCCGGCATCGGCAAGCGCCCGGGCATCCGCCACCATGGCCTCGGCATCGTCGGCTTCCCGGCCCTGGACCCGGTAGCCGCCCAGCTTGTGGACCGACTGCGGCTGCAGGCCGAGGTGGGCACACACGGGCACACCGGCACCTGTGAGCCGGCTGACCGCCTCGGTCTGCTCGCGGCCGCCTTCCAGCTTGATGATCTGGGCGTTGCCCTCCTTCATCAGCCGGGCGCCATTGCGCAGGGCGTCGTCCACCGTGGAATGGCTCATGAACGGCATGTCCACCATGAGCAGCGCGCGCGGGCGGGCCGCGGCCACACAGCGGGCGTGGTAGATGATGTCTTCCATGGTCACGGGCAGTGTGGTCTCCCGCCCCTGCATGGTCATGCCCAGGGAGTCTCCGACGAGAATGACATCCATGCCTGCCGCGTCCGTCAGCGCCGCGAAGGAGTAATCGTAGGCGGTCAGGCAGGCGATGGGCTCGCCTGCGGCCTTCATCCTGGCCAGCGAGGCCACCGTGACGGGACGTTTACGGGATTCACCGGCGTACATAAGCACTCCAGACGCTAACACACAGGGACGGAATCCGGGCTTCAGCCAATCGGTGCCGGATTGAAGAAGTGACGACCACTGCCAACCGTCTGCAACCGCTCCAGCAGCTGGCCGTAATCGGCGTCACTGTTGACCAGGTCGATCTCGGCGGCATTAACGATCAGGAGCGGCGCCTGCTCGTAGTGATGGAAAAACTCCACATACGCATCGCTGAGCCGCTGGAGATACTCGGCGTCGATCTTCTGCTCATGGGCGATGCCCCGCTTGCGGATCCGCTCCATGAGGATACTGACGGGCGCCTGCAGGTAGATCACCAGATCCGGCGGATGCACATCCGGCGCCAGATGGTCGTAGACGCGGCGGTAGAGGTCGAACTCGTCGGCATTCAGGGTAAGCTGCGCGAACAGGCGGTCCTTCTGGAACAGAAAATCGGCGATGCGCGTGGTCTCGAACAGGTCCGCCTGGCGCAGACCGCGAAGCTGTTCGGCGCGCTGCATCAGGAAGTGCATCTGCGTCGGGAATGCCGCATCCCGCGGGTTGGCATAGAACCGCTCGAGAAACGGATTGTCGTCCGCCCCCTCCAGCAGCAGTTCACTGCCGAAACTGGCCGCGAGCCGCCGGGCGAGGCTGGTCTTGCCAACGCCGATCGGCCCCTCCACCACTAGATAGCCGGGATAATTGCGCTCACTCATCAGGCGCGGTTCCACTCGTTCTCGTGATCGCCCAGGCGGCGGATACCGTCATCGGAACATGCCGCAAGCAACTCCTGCACTGGCCCAAGGCCCGGCACGCGGCGCGCGGGATCCAGTTCGGCGAGAGGATACAGCACAAAGGCGCGCAGGTGCAGGCCGGGGTGCGGCACCTGCAGCCGTTCGGTACTGATCGTCGCATCACCGTACGTGAGCAGGTCCAGGTCCAGGGTCCGCGGACCCCACCGGCGGTCGCGGCGACGGGCCTGGGCCGCCTCCTGGGCCTGGAGCGCATCCAGCAACTCCGATGGCGTCAGCGCCGTCTCCACGACAGCCACGGCATTGATGTAATCGGGCTGATCCTGAGGGCCCATGGGCGCCGAGGCATACAGGGACGAGCACGCCGTCACCTGCATGCCGTCATGGGCAGCCAGGGCATCAACGGCCCGCCGGACCTGGGCGGCCGGCCCATCGAGATTGCTGCCCAGCCCGATGCAGGCCGTGACGGTGGCCCCACTCATTCCGATGGCGCCGGCTGGTCTCCGCCGCGGCGCCGCCGGCGGCGTCTGCGGCGGCGCGGCTTGCCCTCGCCCGTCGCGTCCTGGGCCGGGGGCTGCTGGCCCGGGGTTTCCTGCGCCTGCGTCCACCAGTCCGCGAGTTCCTGGGGCGCGTCGCCGGCGGCGGCGCGAATCAACAGGAAATCGTAGGCGGCCCGGAAGCGTGGATGGCTCAGCAGCCGGTTCGCACGCTTGCCACGGAAACGCGCCAGACGCGGCTGCAGCAGCATGATCTCGCGCATGGGCACACTGAACCGCTTGGGGATGGCAACCCGCTCCAGCTGCGCCGCGACCACCTCACCGATGGCTTCCTGCAACGCCTGGGTCGGGTGCATGTCCTCGGCCTCCAGCGCCTGTGCGCGCTCGCTGACACTCGGCCACAGCAGTGCCGCGAACAGGAAGGCGGGGGTCACCGGCTTGTCCTCGTTCACCCGGCGATCGGTATTCTCCAGCGCCCGCAGGATGAACAGATCCCACACGTCTCCCGACGGCCCCGCCAATGCGGCTTCCGTCTGCGGGAAGAGCTGTTCGAACAGCCCGTAGCGGCGCAGCACGCTGAAGGTCTCGGCACCGACACCGCCCATGAGCAGCTTCATGATCTCGTCGAACAGCCGCGCCTGGGGGATGTTGGCAAGCAGCGGCGCCATCTCGGGGATGGATTCACCCGTCTCCGGGCTGATCTGGAAGCCGAGCTTGGCGGAGAAGCGCGCGGCACGCAGCATCCTGACCGGGTCTTCCCGGTAGCGCGCGTCCGGATCACCAATCAACCGCAGGCGACCCGCTTCCAGGTCATCCATGCCGTTGGCGAAATCCACGACGGAGAAGTCGGCGATATTGTAGTACAGGGAGTTGATGGTGAAGTCGCGCCGCAGGGCATCCTCTTCCACGGTGCCATAGACATTGTCGCGGAGGATCATGCCATCCTCCATGGCCACATCCCCGTCGCCGTCACCGTTCTCCGGGTCGTGGAGGGCGCGGAAGGTCGCCACCTCGATGATGTCCCGCCCGAAGAATACGTGCGCAAGACGGAAACGCCGCCCGATGAGGCGACAGTTCCGGAACAGATCCTTGACCTCCTCCGGCTTCGCGTCGGTGGCCACGTCGAAGTCCTTGGGCTCCCGCCCCAGCGACAGATCGCGGACCCCACCCCCTACCATGTAGGCCTCGAATCCGGCGTTCTTCAGCCGGTAGAGCACCTTGAGCGCGTGGTCACTGATCTGGCTGCGCGAGATCTGATGCTCCGAGCGCGGTATCACGCGCACCTGCGCCCGCAATTGATCCAGTTCCTGTTCTGTCACGGAGTCCAAGCTTGAGCCGTTGAAGTGAGCGCGTATAATACCACCCTCGCTGGCGCTATGCAGACACGTACTGCCTTGACGCCCGCGAGAGCAACCGCGCTCCCATCGTCTAGCGGTCCAGGACGCCGCCCTCTCACGGCGGAAACCGGGGTTCAAGTCCCCGTGGGAGCGCCACTTTCACCCCTTCCCGACCAACACAGCCTGACGCGAAACCTTATGACCGCCACTGCAACCGCACCGAGCCTGCTGCGGCGACTGGCGTCGCTCACCTACGACTCGATGCTGGTGCTGGCCATCATCATGGCCGCGACCGCACTGCTGTTACCCGTGACGGGCGGCGAGGCGCTGGACGGGCTGGGCCCCCGGACCGTCTTCTACCAGGCGTACCTGCTGCTGGTTGTCTTCGGCTTCTTCGCCATCTGCTGGACCCGCGGCGGACAGACCCTGGGCATGCGCTCCTGGCGGCTCCGGGTGCTGCGCGCTGACGGGCGGCCCGTGACCCTGCGCGACGCGGCGCTGCGCTATGGCGCTGCAGTGATGGCGTGGCTGCCGCTGTTTCTGATCTACCTCTGGAGCTTCACGGCCGGGCTTGCCGCAATCGCGTGGCTCCCGTTGGTGGGCGTCTTCCTGTGGAGCCTGGGTGGCCGGCGCAGGCCGGCCTGGCACGATCTGCTGGCGGGAACGCAGCTGGTACACGAACCGGCCACGCCCCGCTCCCCCTGATCGAACACCGCGCGCGACGGGACTGATTCCGTGTTCCCCTAACGAATCCGCGACGTGAAGTAGATGGCGACGGCAAGGCAGACCATGGTCGGCAGCAGCGCGCTGATCATGGGCGGGATGCCGTACACCAGCCCCAGGTGATTGAGCAGCCGGTTCGACAGGTAGAACGCGATGCCGATCATCACCCCCACGAAGATCCGCTGCCCGGCGCCGGTGGAGCGCAGCGCTCCGAACGCCAGTGGAATGGTCAGCAGCAGCATGGTCAGGGTGGCCAGCGGCGTGCCGATCTTGAGCCACAGCGCCAGCTCGTACTGCTCGCTCTCCAGGTCGTTACGCTGCAGATAGCCGATGTAGGTCCACAGCTCCGCCATGGAGAGCGTCTGGGGGTCGACCACCACCACGTCGAGAACATCCGGGTGCAGGCCCGCCTCCCACAGGTAGGTGTCGTCACGCTCCACGGCGACACCGTTGCCACCGAACCGGCTCTGTTCCACGCCGTGCAGCAGCCAGCCGTCGCCCTGGAACTCGGCGCGGTTGGCGGTGATCACGTGCTCCAGTGCACGGCGCTCGTCAAAGGCATAGATCTGTACGTCCTCCAGCAACTCGGCGTTCGGCGCCGCACCCACGCGAATGAAACGCCGCCCGTCGCGCGCCCAGAAACCATCACGGCTGAGCATGGACACGTCGCCGCCGCGCGCCTGCGCCTCCACGTCCTGCGCGGCGCGCTCGGCCGGTGGCGCCACCCATTCGCCGATGGCGGCCGACAGGGCCGCCAGCAGCAGCCCGGCAATCATCACCGACCGTCCGATGTTCAGCACCGACATGCCGGCGGCCCGCATGACCACCAGCTCGGAGCGGGCGGCCATGCCGCCCAGGGCCATGAGGCTGCCGATCAGCGTCGCAATGGGGAAGGCCTCGTAGGCGCGCTGCGGGCCGGTCAGCCCCACGTGCAGCAGCGCCTGGAAGGCGGTGTACTCACCGTCGATGTCGCCGCTCTCCTCCACGAAGGAGAAGATCAGCTCCATGGAGACGATGATCATCAGCACGGTCAGGCTGCCACCGATTACCGCTTTCGCGATGTAGCGGTCGAGGATTCTCATGTGGCGCCCTCCCCGCCGGTGTCCGGACGGCGTCGAGGTCGCAGCAGGCCGTACTGGCGCGACAGCCAGACGACGGCGATGGCAGCCACCAGGAGGTGCACGGGCCACAGCCCGATCCACGGTGGCACGGTGCCGTCCTCGAGCCAGCCCTGGCTGACGGTCAGGCCGTTGGAGTAGATGGCATACACCAGCACGGCCAGCAGCAGTCGCCCGTAGCGACCATCCCGAGGCGAGCTGCGGCTGAGCGGGATGGCCATGAGCCCGAGGGTGATCACCATGATCGGCATGGAGACCCGCCACTGGAACTCGGAGATGTCCCGCAGATCGTCCGAGGCCAGCAGCTCCCTGGTGGGCATGCCGTCACGGCGCACGCGCACATCCGGCGGCTCGCCCTCCGCAATCCGGACACCATGGACCTTGTACTCGTACTCGCGCCAGCGCCCGCCACCCGGGTCGCCGTCGTAGCGACGCCCGTCCAGCAGCACCAGGTACTGATCGCCGGTGTCCGGGTCTGCCTCCACGTAGCCCTCGTTCGCGGCCAGCAGGATCTGCTCACCGCCCTGGCGGGTCTGCAGGAAGACGTTGCGCATGCGCTCACCGTCTTCCGAGAAGCGCTCGATGTAGAACATACCGTCCGCCTGCCCGGACTGGATGAACCGGCCGGGACGAATGGCCTGAATCTCCACCGCCTCGCTGGCGAGCTGCTCCGCCTCGCGCCCCTCGCGCGCCGCCCAGGGGCCCACCTCCAGCGCCAGCCAGGCGATCAACAGCGCCAGGGGGGCGGCGAGCAGGATCAGCGCCTTGTAGAGCTCCCGGGGACCAATCCCGCAGGCGCCGAGAGCCGCCATCTCGCTGTCTCGGTACAGCCGGCCCAGCGCCAGGATAATACCGAGGAAGAAAGCGCCGGGAATGGCCAGTGCCAGATAACTCAGGGCCTTGTACCCCATGAGCTGGAGCACCATGTCGCCGGGAAGGCTGCCGCTGGCCGCGTCGCCCAGATATCGCACCAGCCGGTTGGTGAAGAGCACGGCTGTCAGCACCAGCGTGACCGCCAGCCAGGCCTGTGCGATCTCCCTGATCAGGTAGCGACTGACGATGGAAAGCCCCAAGCCGGACCCTCTCCTCTGCAACGGTGGCACCCGGGATTCTCGGGAAAATCTGCGTTAGACTGCCCGGCGCGCACGTTAACGAATGGCCCCCGAGCATACCAGCCGGGGCCGGGCGACGCGCGTCTCAGAACTACATCGCGGTTGTGTTCACGGACAAGGCAGCGGCCGAGGAGTTGCACATGGACTACACCGTCAAGAGCGGTAATCCGGAGAAGCAGCGTTCAGCCTGCGTGGTCGTGGGTGTTTTCGAGAACCGGCGCCTCTCCAGCGCCGCGGCCCAGCTCGACCAGGCCTGCGATGGCTATCTGTCGCAGCTGGTCCGGCGCGGCGACATGGACGGGCGCGCCGGCCAGGCACTCATGCTCCACCGGATTTCCGAGCTCGTCTGTGACCGGGTGTTGCTCGTGGGTCTTGGCCGGGAGCGCGACTGCGATGATCGCGCCTACATCAAGGCCGTCGAGACCATGGCGGAGGCGCTGCGCAACTCCGGTGCCGTGGAAGCCACCTGCTACCTGCCCGAGATCAGCGTGAAGGGGCGCAACATCTTCTGGCGCATCCGCACCGCGACCCGCACCATCGAAACGCTGCAGTACCGCTTCGACCGCCTCAAGACGGATAAGCAACCATCCGCCCGGCTGAACCTGCGGCGGATGACGTTCAGCGTCCCCAGCCGCCGGGAGCTGGCCGACGGCGAACAGGCCGCGCTGGAAGGGGCGGCAATCGGCCGCGGGATGAACGCCGCCCGTGATCTCGGCAATCTGCCCGGGAACTACTGCACGCCCCGGCACCTCGGCGAACAGGCGGTGGATCTCGCCGCGCGCCATACGCGGCTGGAAGTGGAGCTGCTGGACGAGAACACCATGGACGAACTCGGCATGGGCGCCCTGCTCGCCGTGTCCCGCGGCAGCCAGGAAGAGGCGCGCCTGATCGTGTTCCGTTACCGTGGCGGCGACGAGGACAGCGCGCCGTACACCCTGGTGGGCAAGGGCATCACCTTCGACACCGGCGGCATCTCGCTCAAGCCCTCCGCGGCCATGGACGAGATGAAATTCGACATGTGTGGCGCCGCCAGCGTGTTCGGCACCATGCAGACGGTCGCGGAGCTGGGCCTGCCCATCAACGTGGTGGGGATCGTGGCAGCGGCGGAGAACATGCCCGACGGTCGGGCCATCAAGCCCGGGGACATCGTCACCAGCATGTCCGGTCAGACCATCGAGATCCTCAACACCGACGCCGAAGGCCGGTTGGCGCTGTGCGACGCCCTCACCTATGCCGAGCGCTTCCACCCCGCGGCGGTGGTGGACATCGCCACGCTGACCGGCGCCGCCATCGTCGCCCTGGGCCACCACACCCACGGCCTGATGGGCAACAACGGCGGGCTGGTCAACGAGCTCCTCGGGGCCGGCAAGAGCGCCGGGGACCGTGCATGGGAGCTGCCTCTGGGTGACGAGTACCAGGAGCAGCTCAAGAGCAACTTCGCCGACATGGCCAACATCGGCGGCCAGCCGGCCGGCACCATTACCGCCGGGTGTTTTTTGAGCCGTTATGCGCGAAAATACCGCTGGGCGCATCTGGATATCGCCGGCACGGCGTGGAAATCGGGCGAACACAAGGGCGCTACGGGCCGACCGGTGCCATTGCTCGCCCAGTGGCTCATTGATCGTGTGAAGCGCTAGGCCGTGGTTCAGGTCGACTTCCACATCCTGGATTCCGACGACGCACGCGCGCGGCTGGTCTACGCCTGCCGCCTGACCGACAAGGCGCGTGAGCGCGGGCATCGCGTTTTTCTGCGTGTGGACGATGACGGCACGGCGCAGACGCTGGACGAGCTGTTGTGGACATTCCGGGATCGCAGCTTCATTCCGCACGCCATCGACGGCCCTGGCGCGCCTGACGAGCCGGTCCTGATCGGCACGGGCGACGCACCTTCGCACGGTACCGGCGACCTGCTGGTGAACCTGGCCGGCAAACCGGTGGCTGAACCGAAGGCCTTCCAGCGCATCGTGGAGATCGGTGACAACGACCCGGATGTGCGACGCAGTGCACGGCAACGCTTTCGCTGGTATCGCGACCAGGGCATCGAACCCGAGCACCGCAAGGTGGGGCAGACATGAACAGACGTCGGCGCATTCCCGTGCTGAGGGACGCGGTCATACCGGGCGAGCGGCTTCGCGCCCAGGGGCTCTGGCTGCCGACCCGACCGGTCCCCAGAGAAGGCCTGGCCGCCGCGTGGCCGGAGTCTATCTCCATGGACCTCCAGTACCGGGCCGAACGGATCCTGCCGGTGGTGCGGAAACGGGCGCTGCGTGCCGGCACGGCAACACTGCGCAACAGCCTGGGCTTCGACCGGCGCGACGGCGACACAGACGCGGACACTCCTGAGACGACCAACTGACTGACAAGGCTAGGCATGGACAAGACGTACGACCCTCACCAGATCGAGCAGCGCTGGTACGCCCGCTGGGAAGACGAAAACCACTTCGCCCCCAGCGGCACAGGCACGCCGTACTCCATCATGATCCCGCCGCCCAACGTCACCGGCACGCTGCACATGGGGCACGCGTTCCAGGACACCATCATGGATGTGCTGACCCGCTATCACCGCATGCATGGCCACAATACCCTGTGGCAGCCGGGCACCGACCACGCCGGCATTGCCACCCAGATGGTGGTGGAGCGCCAGCTCAATGCCGAGGGCCAGAGCCGGCACGACCTCGGGCGCGAGGCGTTCGTGGAACGCATCTGGGAGTGGAAACAGCAGTCCGGCGGCACCATCACGCGGCAGCTGCGGCGCATGGGCGCCTCGGTGGACTGGTCGCGCGAGCGCTTCACCATGGACGACGGCCTCTCCCGCGCCGTGCGCGAGGTGTTCGTGCGCCTGTTCGACGAAGACCTCATCTATCGCGGCAAACGCCTGGTGAACTGGGACCCGGTGCTGCTTACCGCCGTCTCTGACCTGGAAGTGGTCTCCGAAGAGGAAGAAGGCCACATCTGGCACATGCGCTACCCGCTGACCGACGGCAGCGGGCACGTCACCGTCGCCACCACCCGGCCGGAGACCATGCTGGGTGACACCGCCGTGGCCGTGCACCCGGAGGACGAGCGCTTCCAGCACCTGATCGGCCAGACCGTGGACTTGCCCCTCACCGGCCGCCGTATCCCGGTGATCGCCGACGACTACGTGGACCCGGAGTTCGGCTCCGGTTGCGTGAAGATCACGCCGGCCCACGATTTCAACGACTACGCGGTCGGCAAGCGCCACGACCTGGAACAGATCAACATCCTCACGGAAGACGCGCACATTAACGACAATGCACCGGCGGCGTATCAGGGGCTGGACCGCTACGCCGCACGCGAACGCATTGTCGCCGACCTGGACGCGCAAGGCCTGCTGGCCGCCACCGAGAAACACACGCTCATGGTCCCCCGTGGAGACCGCACCGGCGCGGTGATCGAGCCGTTTCTCACCGATCAGTGGTTCGTCCGCGCTGAGCCGCTGGCGAAGCCCGCCATCGAGGCGGTCGAGGACGGCCGTATCCGCTTCGTCCCCGACAACTGGAAGAACACCTACTTCGAGTGGATGCGCCGCATCGAGGACTGGTGCATCTCCCGTCAGATCTGGTGGGGTCATCGCATTCCGGCTTGGTACGACGACGAGGGGAACATCTTCGTCGCCCGCGACGAGGCGGCCGCCCACGAAAAGGCGCGTGCCCACCACGGCCGGGATGTCAGCCTGACCCAGGACGAAGACGTGCTCGACACCTGGTTCTCATCGGCGCTGTGGCCCTTCTCCACCCTGGGGTGGCCGGAGGACACGGACGCCCTGCGCACGTTCTACCCCACCAGCGTGCTGGTCACCGGCTTCGACATCATCTTCTTCTGGGTTGCCCGCATGATCATGATGGGCATGAAGTTCATGGACGACGTGCCGTTCCGGGAGGTGTACATCCACGGCCTCGTGCGTGACTCCGAAGGCCAGAAGATGTCCAAGTCCAAGGGCAACGTGCTCGACCCCATCGACATCATCGACGGCATCGACCTGGAATCCCTGGTGGAGAAACGCACCTCCGGCATGATGCAGCCCCAGCTCGCCCGGAAGATCGACAAGGCGACCCGCAAGGCATTCCCCGACGGTATTGCCTCCCACGGCACCGACGCGCTGCGTTTCACCTTCTGTTCGCTGGCCACCACCGGCCGCGACGTGGTCTTCGACATGGGGCGCGCGGACGGCTACCGGAACTTCTGCAACAAGCTCTGGAACGCCGCCCGCTACGTGCTCATGAATACGGAAGGCGAAGACTGCGGTGTCGACGCCACCGCCGACGTGCGCTACAGCGTGGCCGATCGCTGGATCCGCTCACGGCTGGAGCGCACCATCGAGGAGGTCAACCGCAACATCGACGCCTATCGGCTCGATCTGGCCTCCCAGGCGCTATACGAATTCATCTGGAACGAATACTGCGACTGGTACCTGGAGCTCTCCAAGCCCGTCCTGCAGACATCCGACGACGCCGCCCTGCGGCGGGGGACGCGCCAGACCCTGGTGCGCGTGCTGGAGACCGTGCTGCGCCTCGCCCACCCCATGATCCCGTTCGTCACCGAGGAGATCTGGCAGCGCATCGCCCCGCTTACCGGCAAGGCCGGCCCCACGGTCATGCGGGAGCCCTTCCCGGTCGAGAACGACACCCTGAAGGACACCGCGGCCGAGGCCGACGTGGACTGGATCCAGACGTTCATCCTCGGTGTGCGCCGGATCCGGGGCGAAATGGACATCTCCCCCAACAAGGCCCTGCCGGTGCTGCTGAACAAGGGCGGTGCAGACGATCGGCGCCGACTGGACGACTACGGCGTGTTCGTCAGCCACCTCGCCCGGCTGGAGCGCATCCAGTGGCTGGAGAGCAACGACGAGCCGCCGGAAGCCGCCATCGCCCTGGTGGGGGAGATGCAGATCCTCGTGCCCATGAAAGGGCTGATCGACAAGGATGCGGAACTGGCCCGGCTGGACAAGGAGCGCGCCAAGGTTCGCAAGGAACTGGAGAAAACCGAGCAGAAGCTGGCCAACAGCAGTTTCGTGGAGAAAGCGCCGGCCAGCGTCGTGGAGCAGGAGCGCCAGCGTCAGGACGACCGGCGCGCCACCCTGCAACAGCTTGACGACCAGTACGCACGCATCGAGCGGCTGTAAGGACCACCCGGGGGCGGCGTTCCGCCGCCCCCGGCACGCCGCGCCGGAGCCGCTCAGACGCCGGCGCTGCTCAGCACCACGTTGACCACCACCACAAGCACCACGATCAGCACCACGGTGAAGATCACACCGCCGATGATGTAAGGCATCGGGCTGCCGCTCTTGAAATCCCGCTTGCGGGCTTCGTTGGTCTGGACGCCGAGCGCTCCCGCCAGCACGCTCTGGACGACTTCCCAGACTGTCGGCTTGCGCTGCTCGCCATCGTGGTCACTCATGTCCACTCCCTCATCCATCACTGTCCCCGTGCACATCACCCTGGCCGGCCTGCGACACACTCCCGAGGTCTCGCGCCAGGATCAGTGCATCCTCTCGCCGCCCACCCGCGACCGGGTAGTATTGCGGGCGCACACCCACTTCACAGAAGCCGTTGCGGTAGTAAAGATCCACCGCCCGACGGTTGGACGGGCGCACTTCCAGAAAGACCGTTTCCGCCCCCAGGCGCCGGGCATGCTCGATACCGGACTCCAGTAACTGGCGGCCGAACCCGCGGCCGTGGCAGGCCGGATCGACACACAGATTCAGCACATGGCCCTCACCGGCCACCACCGACATCACCAGGTAGCCGGAGACACGCCCCTCGTTCAGGAGCACCCAGCACCCGTAGCCGACGCGCAGGCAGTCACGGAACACGGCCGCGGTCCAGGGAAACGCGTAGGCGCTGCGCTCGATGGCCAGCACCTCCGGCACGTCGTGCTCGCGCATTCGGCGCATTTCCGGCGATTCCGCGGTCACCACCGCATTCATGCCGTTCCCCCTTCACCTGATCGCGCGGGCACCAGCTCGCGCAGCCGTTTGAGGTCGTCCCACGCTTTGGCCTTGTCGGCCGGCGAGCGCAGGAGATACGCCGGATGATAACTCACCACCACCGGGGTGGCGTGGGTCTGCAGCGTATGGACCTGGCGGCGGAGCATGCGCAGCGGGCGTTCGTCACCCAGGAGGTTCTGCGCCGCGATACGGCCCACCGCCAGGATGACAGCGGGCTGGACCAGCTCGATCTGACGCGCCAGGTAGGGCCGGCACGCCTCCACCTCCCGAGGATCCGGGTCGCGATTCCGGGGCGGACGACACTTCAGCATGTTGGCAATGAAGACCTGTTCCCGGCCATAGCCCAGCGCCCGCAGCATGCTGTCCAGCAACTGCCCGGCACGCCCGACAAAAGGCTCGCCCTGGCGATCCTCCTCCGCACCGGGCGCCTCACCGACCACGAGAATGTCGGCGTCCCGGCGGCCAACGCCGAAGACCGTGCGCGTGCGGCTTTCGCAGAGGGAACACCGGGTACAGCCGGCCACGGACTCCGCCAGCGCCTCCCAGTCCATGGACTCGATGCCGGTTTCGGCCGTGGCGTCGGGTGGGGCGGGGGCGGTGTCAGCGGCAGGGGCCCCGGGGCGCGACGCCTCCTCCGCGGTCGCGGTGACCGGCGTTACCGGCTCCGGTTCCCCGACGTCGGGCACCGGGTCGCCCTGTGCCTCCGCCTCGCGGCGCACCCAGACGTCCACTCCCATGCGTTGCAACAGCTGCAACCGGCGGTTGTCCATTACGGTCCCCGGCGCGCACCAACCCGCTGGCGCCGCCGCTGCACGAGCGTCATGCCGGGGCCGGAGAGCGCGTAGACAAGAAACCCGATGAAGAGCACCAGCGGCGGATGAACCGAGGCAAAGGCGATGACCACCACCAGTGCCACAAGAAAGATGAAGGGGACACGGTAGCGGAAGTCCACTTCCTTGAAACTGTAGTAACGGAAGTTGCTGACCATGAGCAGCCCCGCCCCGACCGTGATCATCAGGGCAAACACCTTGGCGGCGCTGCCGTCGAACCCGAGCGAGGTCCCGAACCACACCATGCTCGCAAGCCCGGCCGCTGCCGCCGGGCTTGGCAGCCCCTGGAAGTAGCGCTTCTCGGCCACCCCCGCCTGGGTATTGAAGCGGGCCAGACGCAGGGCGGCACAGGCGGCATACGTGAAAGCGCCGATCCAGCCCAGTTTGCTCCAGATGGTCCCCAGCCCGGCCAGATCACCCAGGGCCCACTGATACATGATCAGTGCCGGCGCCAGACCGAAGCAGACCATGTCCGACAGGCTGTCGAACTGCACACCGAAATCGCTCTGGGTATTGGTGAGGCGCGCGACCCGGCCGTCCAGCCCGTCCATGACCATGGCCACGAAGATCCCGATGGCCGCCAGATGGAACTCGCCGTTGATGCCGGAGATAATGGCGAAGAAACCGAAGAAGAGGCCTGCGGTGGTGAACAGGTTGGGCAGTAGATAAATGCCCCGCCGTCTTTTGGGTTGCTGCTCTACGGCCATGCCGGGTCGATCCGCTCAGCTGGAGAAAGCAATGTCGGCAGGCTCCGACAATAACATAGATGCGGTCGGGCCAAGGGGCCCGAAGCGGCCCCGGCCCCCGTTGCAGGGGCCGGGCCCGGCCGTGGCACTCAGTTCTTGCTGCGGTCCACCAGCTGCTTCTGGCGGATCCAGGGCATCATGTCCCGCAGCTTCTCGCCCACCACCTCGATGGAGTGCTCGCGGGCGATCCGGCGACGCGCCTTGAGGGTCGGCGCATTGGCCTGGTTCTCCAGCATGAAGTCGCGGGCGAAGGTGCCATCCTGGATGTCCTGCAGGATTTCCTTCATCGCCTTGCGGGACTCCTCGTTGATCACGCGGGGACCGCTGACGAAATCACCGTACTCCGCCGTGTTGGAGATGGAGTAGCGCATGTTCGCAATACCGCCCTCGTAGAGCAGATCCACGATCAGCTTCACCTCGTGCAGGCACTCGAAGTACGCCATCTCGGGGCTGTAGCCCGCTTCCGTGAGGGTCTCGAAGCCGCCCTGGATCAGCGCGGTCAGACCGCCACACAGCACCACCTGCTCACCGAACAGGTCGGTTTCCGTCTCTTCACGGAAGGACGTCTCGATGATGCCGGCGCGGCCGCCACCCACGGCGGAGGCATAGGAGATGGCCACTTCCTTCGCCTGACCGGAGCTGTTCTGCTGGATCGCCACCAGGCAGGGCACGCCGGCGCCCTCGACATAGGTGGAACGCACCAGGTGGCCCGGCCCTTTCGGTGCCACCATGACCACGTCCAGATCGGCGCGCGGCTCGATCTGGCCGTAGTGGATGTTGAAACCGTGGGCGAACGCGATGGTGGCGCCCTTCTTCAGGTTGGGCTCGATGCTGTCGCTGTAGATCCGCCCCTGGTGCTCGTCCGGGGTGAGAATCATGACGAAGTCCGCCTGCTTGGTGGCCTCTTCGACGCTGGCCACATCCAGGCCGGCGGCGCGCGCCTTCTCGGCGGACGCGGAGCCTTCACGAAGACCAACCACCACGGAGGCACCGGACTCCTTCAGGTTGTTCGCGTGGGCGTGACCCTGCGAGCCGTAGCCGATAATGGCCACCTTCCGGTTCTGGATGATGGAAAGGTCGGCGTCCTTATCGTAGTAAACTTTCATTCTGCCCCCGTTACAGTCAGGTTGAATTCGTCGCGTTGAGTCGGGTCGCGGCTGTCCAGTGTGCCGATCAGACCCGCAGGTGTTTCTCGCCCCGGGAAATCCCGATCACGCCAGAGCGCACCACCTCGAGAATGGTGTTGTGGCCCAGCGTGTCGATGAAGGCGTCGAGCTTGGCGCTGTTCCCGGTCAGCTCCACGGTGTAGATGCGTTCCGTCACGTCGAGGATGCGGCCACGGAAGATATCGCTGAGGCGCTTGATCTCTTCCCGGGACTCACCGGAGGACGCAGCCACCTTGACCAGCATCATCTCCCGCTCGATATGGCTGCCCTCGGTCATGTCCATGACCTTCACCACATCCAGCAGTTTGTTGAGCTGCTTGATGATCTGTTCGATGATGCTGTCGTCGCCGATCGTCACCAGCGTCATGCGCGAAAGTGTAGGATCGTCGGTGGGCGCCACCGTCAGACATTCGATATTGTAGCCCCGCGCCGAGAAAAGGCCGGCCACCCGGGACAGGGCACCGAACTCGTTCTCGACCAGGATGGATATGATGTGCCGCATAAATCCAGGAATCCGTCCAGCGTTCCCGCCGCGGGGCCTGACAGACCGCAGCGGATCGACATGGCCAAGGCGCCCGACGGCAGTGGCAAACGCATGAGAAACAGCCCACGGGCAAACCGCCAGGGGCGCCACCTGTTACGGCCGGCGACGCACACCGCAGCCCTTGCCCGGGAACCGGTGAAAGGGGGCAAAATTACTGTGGATCACCAGGGACGTCAAGGCGACAAGGAGTTGATAGACCCATGAACAGACTGATCTTCACAAGCCTGGCCCTGCTGGTGGCGACGACCGCCAGTGCCGGCATCTACCAGTGGACCGACGACGACGGCCACGTCCACTTCGGCGAAAACCCTCCCCCCGAGGTGGATGCCGAACGCCTGGACGGCGCCCCGGGGCCGGCAAGCCAACCCGAGGAACCGGCAACGGACGACGACCAGGCGGACTCGGGGCCTTCGGACGAACCGGCCGTCGAGGAGGAGTCCGGGGCCGATGAAGAGCAGCCGGAAGGCGTGCTGGCCGAAGCGTGCGAGGACGCCCGGCACAATGCGGAAGTCTATGCCGACGAATCGGTGCGCCGGGTGCAGACGGAAGACGGCGACGTCCAGATCCTGGAGCCGGAGGAACGGGAAGCGCGGCTCGATGAAGCGCAGACGTTCCTGGACGAGCACTGCTGACCGGCGACCCCGGCTCGATTCGCCGATCTTCGCTCGCGGCGCGCCGGTGGGGTATTCTGTGCGGCCCGGCCGGACACGGCGCCCGTTCCATTCGTCAACAAGGAATCACAATCACCGATGCGACTGTCGCGCTTCCCACTGTCGACCACCAAGGAAACCCCCGCGGATGCGGAGATCGTCAGCCACCAGCTGATGCTGCGCGCGGGCATGATCCGCAAGCTGGCCGCCGGCCTGTACACCTGGATGCCACTGGGGCTGCGCGTACTGCGACGTGTGGAAACCATCGTGCGTGAAGAAATGAACCGCAGCGGCGCCGTGGAGCTGCTCATGCCGGCGGTACAGCCGGGTGAGCTGTGGGAAGAGACCGGCCGCTGGGACAAGTTCGGTCCCCTGCTGCTGCGCTTCCAGGACCGCCACGAGCGCAACTTCTGCTATGGCCCCACCCACGAGGAAGTGATCACCGACCTGGTGCGCCGGGAGATCCGCAGCTACAAGCAGCTGCCGCTCAACCTCTACCAGATCCAGACCAAGTTCCGCGACGAGACCCGCCCGCGGTTCGGTGTCATGCGGGCCCGCGAGTTCCTGATGAAGGACGCCTACTCCTTTCACCTGGACCACGACTCCCTCGCCGAGACCTACCAGGTGATGTACGACACCTACAGCCGCATCTTCGAGCGCACCGGACTGCACTTCCGCCCGGTGCAGGCCGACTCCGGCGCCATCGGCGGCAGCGTCTCCCACGAGTTCCACGTGCTGGCCGACTCCGGCGAGGATGCCATCGTCTTCTCCGATGGCAGTGAGTATGCCGCCAACGTGGAGCTGGCGCCGACCCTGCCGCCAACACGGCCGCGTCCGGCCCCGGCCGCCGACATGACCACAGTGCCGACCCCCGGCGTTCACACCATGGACGAACTGGCGGCGTCCCTGGACGTGCCCCTGGAGCGCTGCCTGAAGACGCTGCTGGTGCGCGGCACCGACACCCCGGTGGTTGCCCTGCTGCTGCGCGGCGACCACAGCCTGAACGAGCTCAAGGCCGAGAAGCACCCGGCCGTGGCCGCGCCGCTGACCATGGCCGACGAGGCGGCGATCCGCCAGGCCGCGGGGTGCGGGCCCGGCTCCGTGGGGCCGGTGGGCCTGGACGTGCCGTTGATCGCCGATCACGCCGCCACGGTCATGGCCGATTTCGTCTGCGGGGCAAACCGCGACGGCGAGCACCTGACCGGCGTCAACTGGGCGCGCGATGCCGGCGAGCCCCAGCCCGCCGATCTGCGCGATGCCGGCGCCGGCGACCCCAGCCCCGACGGCAAGGGCACCCTCGGTGTCGCCCGGGGCATCGAGGTGGGCCACATCTTCCAGCTCGGCACCACGTACAGTGAAGCCATGGACGCCACCGTGCTGGACGAAAACGGCGCCAGCAAGCCCGTGGCCATGGGCTGCTACGGCATCGGCGTCTCCCGCATCGTCGCCGCAGCCATCGAGCAGAACCACGATGCCAACGGCATGATCTGGCCCGAGGCCATCGCCCCGTTCACCGTCGCGGTGGTGGGCATCAACATGAACAAGTCGGAGAAGGTTGCGGCCGCCGCCGAGCGCATCTATCAGGCGCTGCTGGACGCCGGTGTGGATGCCCTGCTCGATGACCGGGACGCCCGCCCGGGCGTGAAGTTCGCCGACATGGAACTCATTGGCATCCCGCACCGCATCGCCATTGGCGAACGCGGGCTCGATCAGGGCACCGTGGAGTACCGCGGACGCCGCGACACGGACAACCAGGACGTCGCCGTCGATGACGTGGTGGACCATCTGCTCGCCAGGCTCGGGCAGTAAGCCCCGCCGGCAGACCGGCCTGCGGCTGGGCCTTCTGGCGCTGGCCCTGGCCCTGATCGTGCAGCCGGCCGCTGCCCGGGAGGACGCCGACCGGCAACCCGTGGAGCCGGAACTCCGCGAGCGGCTCAAGCAGGCGGTGGACGAGTCGGAGAGTTTCGAGAACCGCTACGTCGCCCAGGTCTGGCTCATGGACATGAGTCAGCGGCTGGCGAGCCAGGTGCCGGACGCAGACCAACGCCTCGAACTCCTGCGCATGATCCACTTCGAAGCGACGCGCGCCGAACTCGACCCGGAGCTGGTGCTGGCCGTGATCGAGGTGGAGAGCAATTTCAACCGCTACGCCATCTCATCGGTGGGCGCCCGCGGCATGATGCAGATCATGCCGTTCTGGCTCGACGAAATCGGCCAGGACGACGACAACCTGTTCGACATCCAGACCAACCTGCGCTTCGGCACGACCATTCTCCGCCACTACCTGGACAAGGAGAACGGCAACCTCACCCGCGCGCTGGCCCGCTACAACGGCAGTCTCGGCCAGACCTGGTACCCGGAACGGGTCTACCGCGCCATGGAGCGGCGCTGGTACGCCCATTAGGATGCATCCACCCCCTGGAGCGCTTCGATACCGCCGACAACATGCCCTTCATCGTCCAGTTCCGGGTAACGCAACCCGCGCTGGCGACAGTAGCGGGCGATCTTCGGCTGGACCCACTCGAACAGCGTCCGCCGGTAGGTCTCGTCATCCAGCCGGCGCTGGTCGTACAGGCCCGCTTCCAGCCGCTGGCGCTGCGCCTCGTAGAGCACGACCGCCGCGGCGACGGACACGTTCAGGGAGTCGGTAAAACCAGCCATGGGAATGCGGATGGCGGTGTCCACCTGCGCCAGGGCGGCCTCCGGCACTCCCAGCTTCTCCCGACCCAGAACCAGCGCCGTGGGGCGGGTGTAGTCCACCTCCCGGAAATCCACGGCTTCGTCACACAGGTGCGCGGCGACCAGCTGAAAGCCACGATCCCGCAGCGCGCGACACCCCTCGGCCACGTCGGGGTGCTGGTGTAAACGCACCCAGCGCTGCACGCCGGCCGCCGCCGTGCGCTTGATGACGAGGCGCCCGTCCTGGCCGACACTGTGGATCTCCCAGGCGCCAACGGCGTCGCACGTGCGCATGACGGCGGAGACGTTGTGCTCCTTGTGGACGCCCGCCATGACGGCGGTAAGGTCGGGCTGGCGCTGGTTCAGCACCTGCTGGATTCGTTGCAGACGACTCGCACTCATGGGCGTGGTTCCAGTAGCATCCCGGGGCATTGGCAGCCCGCGCGGCGGCGCGGGAAACGCCGTATTCTACGACAACCGACGAGACAACCAGAGGATGCGTCATGGCGAACGTACTCATCGCCGGCTGTGGTGACCTGGGCGGCGGCGTTGGCGAACGGCTGGCGGCGGAGGGTCACTCGGTATGGGGACTGCGGCGCCGCCCGGAGCTGGTCCCGGCGGCGATCACGCCCGTGGCAGGCGACTTCTCCCGGCCCGACGGGCTGCCGGAGCTGCCCCCCGATCTGGACACGGTCTACTTCATCGCAACACCGGGGCGCTTCGAGGACGAGGCCTACCGGCTCGCGTTCGTCGAAGGCATGCGCAACCTGCTGGCGCAGCTGGACGCCCAGGCGCAGTCGCCCCGGCGCATCATCATGGTCACCAGCACGGCCGTGTACGGCGTCACCGATGGCAGCTGGGTGGATGAGGACACGCCCACCGAGCCGGACGGGTTCTCCGGCAAGCGCCTGCTGGAGGCGGAGACCCTGTTGCGGTCAAGCCGGCACCCGGCGGTGATCCTGCGTTTCGGGGGCATCTACGGGCCGGGGCGGACGCGCATGCTGAAGAAGGTGCGCAACGGCGACCCGGTGGTGGCCGAGCCACCCCAGTACACCAACCGCATCCACCGGGATGACTGCGTGGGCGCCCTGCTGCACGCGTTCACGCTGGCGGATCCCGCGCCGGTCTATCTGGGCGTCGACTCCACCCCGTGCACCCAGGTGGAACTGGTGGACTGGCTTGCGGAGCGCCTTGGGCTGCCGCCCTGCCCCCGCACCGAGGGCAGCGCCGGTGGCGTGCGCAGCAGCAACAAGCGCTGCCGCAATCAGCGCCTGCTCGACAGCGGTTACCGCTTTCTCTACCCGGACTACCGCTCGGGCTACGAAGCGATGCTGGCGGCAGAAGCCGGGGACGCGCCGTAGCGCGGCACCCGGGACTCAGCTTTCCTTGTTGACGACGATCTTCGGGAAGCGGCTGCCCTTGTCCGTGGACTGCTGCGACAGCTTGCCACCGACCCGTCGCGCCATCTCGCGGTAGGTCTCGGCGGCGGCGCTGTCCGGCTCCGAGATCACCGTGGGCTTGCCACCGTCGGCCTGTTCACGGATGTGCAGCGACAGCGGCAACGACCCGAGCAGGTCCACCTCGTACTGCTCCGCGATGCGGGCACCCCCGCCGTCGCCGAAGATGTGCTCCTCGTGGCCGCACTGGCTGCAGATGTGGGTGCTCATGTTCTCGATCACGCCGAGCACCGGCACGTTCACCTTCTCGAACATGCGCAGCCCCTTGCGCGCATCCAGCAGTGCGATGTCCTGGGGCGTGGTCACGATCACGGCACCACTGACGGGCACCTTCTGCGACAGGGTCAGCTGGATGTCGCCGGTGCCGGGCGGCATGTCCACCACAAGGTAGTCCAGCTCCTGCCAGTTGGTGTCCCGCAGTAGCTGTTCCAGGGCCTGGGTGACCATCGGCCCACGCCAGACCATGGGGGTTTCCTCGTCGATGAGAAAGCCCGACGACATGACCTGCACGCCGTAGTTCTGCAAGGGCTCGAGCTTCTTGCCGTCGTGGGAATCGGGTTTGCCGCTGATGCCCATCATCCGCGGTATGCTGGGGCCGTAGATGTCAGCGTCAAGAATGCCCACGCGCGCCCCTTCCGTGGCGAGCGCCAGTGCCAGATTGACTGCGGTGGTGGACTTGCCGACGCCACCCTTGCCGGACGCAACCGCGATGATGTTCTTCACCCCCTGGACCAGGGACGTGCCGCTTTGCGTACCGTAGGTCTCCACGGCGGAACGGATGCCAACCTGGACCTCGTCCACGCCGTCCAGCTCCAGCACCGTCTCCTGCACGGCCTGGCGCAGACCCGGCTCCCACCGCTTGGCCGGGAACCCGAGAACCAGATCAATGGCGACCCTGCTGCCGGCGACGCGGATGTCTTCAACGCAGTCCGCCGCAACGAGATCCTTGCCCAGATGGGGTTCCGTGTACGCCTGCAACCGGGCTTCCACGTCCGTCCGGGTTACTTCGCTCATACCAACCTCCGCCGGGCCCGTGCGGGTTGTGCTTGCATTCCCGCCACGGGTGTTATTTGCTTGGTGATCACTGTGTTCTTGCAAACGGGAATCCAAAATCCATGATAACGCATCGTGTGCGGTTCTTGGCGTTTCCATTGCTGCTTTTCGTCGCCTCGGCACCGGCTCCGGGGCATCATGACGGTGATCATGCCTCGGAGAGCGCTCTGATCGACGCCGTGCGCGACGCGGATACCGGGCAGGTGGCGGCGCTACTCGATGACGGGGTCAACGCGGATGCCGCCATGGACGCGGGGGAGCATGAGGACAAGACCGCGCTCATGTGGGCCGCCGAGTCGGGGGAGCTGGCGCTGGTGAACGCGTTGCTTGAGGCGGGGGCCAGCGTCGACGCCCGCAACGCCAAGGGCGGCACCGCACTCATGTATGCCGCCGTCAACGGCCACGCGGCAACGGCGGAGCGCCTGATCGAGGCCGGGGCGGACCCGAACCACACGGTCCGTCACGGCTGGAATCCGGTGCTGCTGGCTGCCGCCAAGAGCCACGGGGAGACGGTCACCCTGCTGGTGGAGCATGGTGCTGACAAGGACGCCCGCGACGTCTACGGCTGGACGCCCCTGATGCGCGCCGCGGAGCGGGGCGACCGCGACATGGTGCGCACCCTGCTCGATCTGGGCGCGGACGCTGGCGCCGAGGACAACGCCGGCAACTCCGTGGAGACCATTGCCCGCCGCAGCGGCGCGGACGAGGTGCTGAGCCTGCTGCGCCAGGCACGCCGCAGCTGAGCCGGCCCGGCGCTCAACAGCGCATGACGTTCCCGCTGAACTGCGACATGGGCAGCACTTCCGAGTAGTCCCTGACCCGGGCATCGGGCTCACCACCGGGATACTCCATGGCGAGCCGCGCCTGGAACTCGTCGAAGAAGCGCTGAAACAGCTCGCCGCCGAGTGTCCCCGTGGCATAGAGCCCATCGTCGTCCGCGTCGTGCTCCAGCAGCACCGCCGCCAGCGGCTGCTCCGCCGGCCCCGAGACCACATCGCCGCCCGCGTAGGGATCGTACACGCTGTTCTCGGCGCAGCAGGTGATCTTGCCGCCGTTGGCGCCCTCGCCGGGCTTGCGGAAACCGATGTAGCTCACCTGGGAGGTGGGGTGGGCCATCTTGTGGGCACAGATGGCGGAGAATGCGACCAGCGAGCCGGCCGGCCCCACCCCGCCGGGCCAGTCGTATGTGGCCCCATCCCGGGTACGCAGACCGTTGCGCGCCTCGACGGACCGGCCGAGATCCAGAAGGAAGCAGGGGGTCGCCTTGTAGGGGTAATGAAAAACGTAATTCCGGCCTTCCTCGACGTCGCCGGCCCGCAGGGGCTCCCCGCGTCCATCGACGAGCCGCACGGACTCATAGCGGCGCGGTGTTGCCTCGCCATTGGCAAACAGCCAGTTCGGCCCGGCCCCAAGACACCCCACACCAACAGCGCACGCTGTCACGAAGCTTCTGCGACGCATAGGCACCCTCTCACCATAGGGGCCATCCCGGGCCAGATTGTCCTGCAGATGACGCGAGGGCGCCGCGGCGGGCGCCCTCGCCGTGACGATCAGTCGTCGGATTCCACCACACCACACGCGATCCGCGCACCGGCGCCACCGATGGGCTGGCTCATGTGGTCGTCGGGCGCTTCGTGGATAACCAGGGCGGTGCCATCCTCATGCATCATGTTGGCGCCGACACTGCCGTCCAGGCTGACCCGCTCGTTGAACATCTCGGCCATGGCAGTGCCATCGTCGTGGACGTAGAAGTTGGGCAGATCGCCGGCATCGGGGCCTTCGGGGTTCATGAAGCCATGCTTGGCATCGTCCGGGTTCAGGTGCCCGCCGGAGGCCTGGAACCCATCCTCGTGGTCGTGGCACTCACCCTTGGCATGGATGTGAATGGCCTTCCAGCCTTCGGGAAGATCACTCAGTTCCAGATTGATGATTACGCCAACAGGCCCCTGCTCGATGCGCGCGTGACCGACGACCTCGCCGTCGTTATCCAGGAACTCGGCGCTCGCCTGGGGCGTATCCTCGACGGCGTGGGCCTGCATGGCCAGCGGCAACGTCGCTGCCGCGCAGATGAGTAGAAGATGACGTGGCTTCATGGGGCCTCCATGGGTGGTCTGTATTGTTCGCTGTTGTTCAATCTACAGCATAGCCACCGCCGCCGCCCACACAACCGCGCCACCGGGCGTCAACGGTGCAGATGCTCCCGGAGCCGGGGGATCAGGGACACGAAGTTGCAGGGTTTGTGACGGCGATCCAGTTGTGCCAGCAGAATGCCGTCCCACGCCGTGGCGCAGGCGCCCGAGGAGCCCGGCAGCACGAACACCAGCGTGCCGTTGGCGACGCCACCGACGGCACGGGACTGGATCGTGGAGCTGCCGATCTCCTGCCAGGACAGGTGGCGGAACAGCTCGCCGAAACCGCTCACTTCCATGTCCAGCAGCGGCGTGACGGCCTCGGGGGTGGTGTCGCGCCCGGTAATGCCGGTGCCGCCGGTGCTGATCACCACCTTGACGCCTTCATCGGCGATCCAGCGGGAGACCACCGCGCGCACCTGGTAGACGTCGTCACGCACCAGCGCGCGATCGGCAACGGTGTGGCCGGCGGCGGTAATGCGGCCGGCAAGCAGGTCGCCGGACTTGTCGTCGTCAACGGTGCGGCTGTCCGAGACGGTCAGCACCGCGATGGGGAGAGACACAAAGCCGCTCGCGTCCGGTGTCACGGCATCACTCATGGTCACCGCTCCCCCGCCCCGACTCCGCCACTTCGGACGTCTCCAGGGGCACACCGTCCTGATAGCCACTGCTGCCATCGGTGTAGAAGTCCTCCTTCCACACCGGCAGACGCTCCTTGAGGGTATCGATGGCGTACTGGCCGGCGTTGAAGGAGTCCGCCCGGTGCGCGGAGCGCACTGCCACCAGCACGCTTGCCTCGCCAATCCCGAGCTCGCCGATGCGATGCATGATGCGGCACTCCGCAACACCGAACCGCTGCACCGTCTCCTGCTCCAGCTCTTCCAGTACCTTTTCGGCCATGGGGCCATATGCGGTGTAACGCATGCCCGCAACGCCGCGCCCCTGATGGTGGTTGCGCACAACCCCACCGAAGACCACGAATGCGCCGCAGGTGTCGTTCTCGGTCTCCGCCAGAAGGGTGTTCACGTCCAGCGGAGCTTCGGTAATCCGCTGCATCACGCGCTCCTCCCTTGACCGGGGCCGCCACCACCACTGACCGGGGGCAACAACACCAGGGGCTGGCGCGGATCCACTGCGTCAGACCGCCGCACCAGGCTTTCGCCCTGGGCACAAGCCACCCTCGGCAGGTGCGCGGAGAGCGCCGGCACATCCTGACGGAGCCGGGTCAGCACCTGATCCACGGTGATGTCGTCATCCTTGAGGTCCACCTGCAGTGACCGCGTTCCCGCCACCTGCTGCAACACGCCGTAAAACTGGATATCCAGCATTGCACCTCCACGTCAGGACTGCGCCATCGCGGCCCGCCGGCCGACGACGCCTTCATGGCACGAGTATGCCACAGCTCCCGGCGACGCCCAGCGCCCTTATGTTATGGTGGAGCCTCAGTTGTGAACCGAGTGCTGCGCCATGGAACTCCAGGACCTCGTCGACACCTTTGAATTCCTCGATGACTGGGAAGACCGCTACCGGCTGCTCATCGACATGGGCCGGGATCTGCCGGATTTCCCCGACGAGGCGCGCACCGAGGCGAACCGGGTGGACGGCTGCACCAGCAATGTGTGGCTGATCACCGACGTGGAAGAGACCACACCGCCCCGGCTGCACTTTCGCGCCGACAGCGATGCCTTCATCGTCAAGGGATTGGTAGCCATCCTCCTGAAGGCGTATTCCGGCCGCACGCCGCAGGAGATCATGGATACGGATATCGAGGGCCTGTTCAATCAGCTGGGGCTCGGCAAGCAGCTCACCCCCAACCGGCGGGACGGGTTTTTCGCCATGGTCAAGCGTATCCACGGACTGGCAGCCAGCCACTCGGACACCCCGGCAAACGCCTGAATCTGCTGCAGGTCGTGCACGGCACGGTGTCGCCGCATCGGGCGACGACACCGCCCGGTATCAGCTCCGGCCCGTGGTGAGCACGATCTTGCCGGTGGCCTCACGGCTGAGAAGCCCGTTCAGGGCATCCGCGGCCTGATCCAGCGGGAATGTCTTCCACACATGGGGCTTGAGCTTGCCCTCGGCGTGCATGGCGAAGAGTTCCTGGAAGTTGGTGGCGTTGTCCTGGGGCTGACGACGCACGAAGTCTCCCCAGAACACACCCACGACGCTGGAGCCTTTCAGCAGCGGCAGATTCGCGGGAATCTTCGGAATGGTGCCGCTGGCGAAGCCGATGATTAGCAGCCGACCGTTCCAGTTGATGCACCGCAGGGCCTGCTCGCACGCCTCACCACCCACCGGATCGTAGATGACATCGGCGCCCTTGCCACCGGTGAGCTCTTTCACCTTGTCCTTGAGGCTGCCCTCGCTGTAGTTCACCAGCTCGTCGGCCCCGTGCTCGCGGGCCACTTCCAGCTTCGCATCCGAGCTGGCCGCGGCGATCACGCGCGCGCCCATGGCCTTGCCCAGCTCCACGGCCGCAAGGCCTACACCACCGGATGCGCCCAGCACCAGCAGCGTCTCGCCGGCAGCCAGGTTGGCGCGCTGTTTCAGGGCGTGATAGGAGGTGCCGTAGACCATGGGAAAGCCGCTGCCGGTGACATAGTCCATGGTCGACGGCATGGGCAGAACGCGGTCGGCGCCGATGACCACTTCCTCGGCGAAGCCGCCCCAGCCGGTGAGCGACATCACCGGGTCACCCACCTTGACGCTGGTGACACCGGCGCCCACTTCCAGCACTTCACCCGCCACTTCCGAGCCGGGCGAGAACGGCAGGTCCGGCTGGATCTGGTACTTGCCCTGGATGATCAGCGTGTCGGGGAAGTTCACGCCGCAGGCGTGAATGCCGATACGGACTTCGTTCTCGCCCACGGCGGGGCTTGCCACGTCCTCGGTCACCAGGGATTCCGGTGGTCCGTGCTCCTTGCAGAGTACTGCGCGCATGGTGGTGTCTCCTCGATCGTCTATGGTCGTGTCTTGCATGGACATGGGTTGGTGGACCTGAAGGTCCACCCTACGGTTCTATGATCGTGCGTTGCATGGGCACACGATGGTGACCCCGGAGGTTCACCCTACGGTGCCTGCGGTCGTCAGTCGTCCTGCACCTTGATCACCAGCTTGCCGAAGTTCTCGCCCCGGAAGAGCATCATCAGGTGCTTCTGGAAGTCGTCGATACCGTGCACCACGTGCTCTTTCGCCTGCAGCTTGCCCTCCTGGATCCACTGGGCCATCTCCCGGGCCGCCTCGCCGTAGCGCTTGGCGTAATCGAACACCACGAAGCCCTCCATCCGCGCCCGGTTGACCAGCAGCGCCATGTAATTGCGCGGCCCCACCAGGGCGTCGGCATTGTTGTACTGGGAGATGGCGCCGCAGAGCACCACGCGGGCGTTCAGCCGCAGACGTGACAGCGCGCCCTCCAGGATCTCGCCGCCGACGTTGTCGAAGTACACATCCACGCCTTTCGGGCAGGCACGCTTGATGCCCTTGCCCGCGGGCTCGGCCTTGTAATCCACCACGTCGTCGAAGCCCACCTCGCGGGCGAAGTTGCACTTGTCCTCGCCACCGGCAATGCCCACGGCGGTGCACCCCTTGATCTTGGCGATCTGGCCGACGGTCGCGCCCACGGCACCCGCGGCACCGGAAACCAGTACGGTGTCGCCTTCTTTCGGCTGACCGACGTCCAGCAGGCCAAAGTAGGCGGTCATGCCCGGCATGCCCAGCACCCCCAGGTACCGCTCCAGCGGCGCGATGGACGGATCCACCGTGTGGACACCCTTGCCGTCGGACACGGCGTAGTGCTGCACGCCGAACATGCCACTGACGTAGTCGCCCTCACTGAAGGCGCTGTTCCGGGAGCTGATGACCCGGCCAATGGCGCCGGCACGCATCACGTCGCCCAGCTCCACCGGCTCGATGTACGAGCGGCCCGCGTTCATCCAGCCGCGCATGGCGGGGTCCACGGACAGGTAGAGCACCTTGACCAGGAACTCGCCCTCGCCCGGCTCGGGCATCGGCGCCTCGGCCACCTCGAAAATGTCCGGGGCGGGCTCGCCCTCGGGACGCTGGATCAATTTGACCTGACGGTTGTTGTCACTCAATGGTCTCTCCTCGGTTTCAGAACCAGTCCTCGCGCATGGCGAGGCAGGTGTCGTCGAGCCCCTGCAGCAGGCGGCTCTGATGCTCGATCCGGGGCAGCTCCCAGCGCAGGTAGTAGCGCGCCGCCTGGAGTTTGCCCTGGTAGAAGGCGGTGTCGTCGGCATGGGCGTCCGGGAGTGCGCGCGCCGCCACCGTGGCCTGACGCAGCCACAGCCAGCTGACGACGAACCGGCCCATGAGGTCCAGGTAGACGGAGGCATTGGCCATGACGCGCTCGGGTCCCGCGCTGCCGAACGCCTCGCCCAGCGCCCTGGCAGTGGCCGTCACCGTGCCCATGGCCTGCTCCAGGTCGGCCGCCAGCGGCGCCGTCTCGTCATGACCCCGGGCTTCTTCGACTGCCGCACTCACGCGGGTAAGCAGCGCCTTGAAGCCGGCACCGCCGTTCTGGTGCATTTTCCGCCCCAGCAGGTCCATGCCCTGAATGCCGTTGGTGCCCTCGTGGATGGGGTTGAGGCGGTTGTCGCGATAGAACTGCTCTACCGGGTAGTCCCGGGTGTAGCCGGCACCGCCGAGCACCTGGATGGCCAGATCGTTGGCCTTGCAGCCGTATTCCGCAGTCCACGACTTCACCACCGGGGTGAGCAGGTCCAGCAACTCCTGCGCCTCGGCGCGGCTCGCGGCGTCGGGGCCGGTGCTGGTGTCATCGAACAGCGAGGCGGCGTAGAGGCACAGCGCCATGCCACCCTCGGCATACGCTTTCTGCTCCAGCAGCATGCGACGCACGTCGGCGTGCTGGATGATGGGAATCTGGCCGCCCTCGCCCTTGGCCGTCACCGGCCGGCCCTGGGGGCGGTTGCGGGCGTAGTCGAGGCTGTGCAGGTAACCGGTGTAGCCCAGCAGGGCCGCACCCACACCCACGCCGATCCGCGCCTCGTTCATCATGTGGAACATGTAGGCCAGGCCCTTGTTGGCCTCGCCCACCAGATAGCCGTGGCAGTCGCCGTTGTCGCCGAAGTTGAGCACCGTGGAGGTGGTCCCGCGATAGCCCATCTTGTGCAGCAGCCCCGCCAGGGTGACGTCGTTGGGCTCGGCCGGATTGCCGTCGGCGTCCAGGCGGTACTTGGGCACGATGAACAGGGAGATCCCCTTCACCCCCGCCGGTGCACCCTCGATGCGCGCGATCACCATGTGGACGATGTTGTCGGTGATGTCCTGCTCGCCACCGGAGATGTAGATCTTGTTGCCGACAATGCGGTAACTGCCGTCGTCCTGCGGGATCGCCCGCGTGCGCAGGTCGCCCAGCGAGGACCCGGCGTGGGGCTCGGTGAGGGCCATGGTGCCGGAGAAGCGGCCGTCGAGCATGGGCGGCAGCCAGCGCTCCTTCTGCTCGGCGCTACCGTGAGCGCTGAGCAGGTTGCCGGCCGCCACGGTGAGGAACGGATAGGCGGCGGTGGAGACGTTGGCGGCGAAGAAATAGCCGTGACACGCCTGCTGGATGGTCGTGGGCATCTGCATGCCGCCGTCTTCGGCGTCGTGATGGGCGGCCAGGAAGCCGGCCTCGGCAAACGCGTGCCACGCCGTCTTGGTCTCGGGGATGGTCTCGGCCCGGCCGTCCCGGAACACCGGCTCGTTCTCGTCGCCCTTGCGGTTGTGCGGGGCGAACTGCTCTTCGGCGATCTGCCGGGCCGTCTCCAGCGCGGCGTCGAAGGTCTCGCGGCTGTGTTCGGCGAAACGCTCGCGCTGCGTCAGGGTCTCGACGCCCAGCAGCTCATAGAGCTGGAACCGCAGGTCGCGGCTGTTGATCAGCATTTCGTTCATGGATGTCGTCCCGGTTATCGCGCTATTGCGCGGTCATGCCGCCGTCGACGGCAAGTTGATGGCCATTGACGAAACTCGCCGCGTCCGAGCACAGCCAGATCACCGCCTCGGCCACTTCGCCCGGCTCGCCGAGCCGGCGCATGGGCGAGTTGCGAACGAGTTTCTCGGCGAGATCCGGACGCCCGGTCAGGGAGCGCTGGAACATCTCGGTGCGGATGGTGCTGGGGCACACGGCGTTCACCCGCACGCCCATGCGGCCGTACTCCAGCGCCGCGGTGCGGGTGAGGCCGACGACACCGTGCTTGCTCGCGGCATAGGGCCCGAGCAGCGGCGCGCCCACCAGCCCGGCCACCGAGGCCAGGTTGACGATACTCCCCCGCCCCTGCCGGACCATCTGCGGCAGCTCGTGCTTCAGGCACAGCCACACGCCCCTGAGATTGATCTCCTGGATGCGGTCCCAGTCTTCGTCACCGACGTCCGCGAGGGCCTGCAGGCCATGCTCGACGCCGGCATTGTTCACCGCACAGTCAAGCTGGCCGTGGGCCTCCACGATGGCCTGCACGAGGTCACGGACTTCGTCGGGCTCGCGCACGTCCAGGGGCAGAAAGCGGGCATCCACCCCCTGTTCCCGGGCGGCCGCGGCGGCCTTCTCGCCTTCCTTGCGGAGGATGTCCGCAATCACCAGGGTGGCGCCCCGCGCCGCCAGGCGCTCGACGATGGCCCGCCCGATCCCGGACGCACCGCCGGTGACCAGTACCACCTTGCCCTTGAAGTCCCCGACCATGGCGCCTCCTCAGGCCAGCAGGCCACCGTCCACGTTGACGCAGGTTCCGGTGGCGTAACTGGACGCGTCGGAGGCGAGATACAGGATGGTGCCGGCCATCTCCTCGGGCTCGGCATGGCGCTGCATGGGGATGGCGGTCATCACGCCCTTGCGCACGTCGTCGTTCTCGAACAGCGCCGAAGCGAACTTGGTCTTGGTCAGACCCGGCAGCAGCGCGTTGCAGCGGATGTTGAACTGCGCGCACTCCTTGGCGAAGGCCTTGGTCATGTTGATCACCGCCGCCTTGCTGATGGAGTAGATGCCCTGCATGTTGCCGGGGCTGACGCCGTTGATGGAGGCGACGTTGACGATGCTGCCACCGCCCTGCTCGCGCATGATCTTCCCGGCTTCGGTGGACATGAAGAAGTAGCCGCGCACGTTGACGTCCACGGTCTTCTGGTAGGCCCCCAGGTCGGTGTCGAGGATGTGCCCGAAGTAGGGGTTGGCGGCGGCGTTGTTCACCAGGATGTCGAGCCGGCCATGGGCCTCGCGGATGTGATCGAAGATCGCCGTGATCTGCTCCATGGTGCCCACGTGACAGGCGAAAGCCGAGGCTTTGCCGCCGTCGGCGCGGATGCTCTCGGCCACCTCTTCGCACACTTCCTGCTTGCGGCTGGAGACGATCACGTGGGCGCCATGCTGGGCCAGCAGTCGCGCACTGGCCTCACCGATCCCGCGGCTGGCACCGGTCACCAGGGCCACGCGGCCGGTCAGGTCGAACAGGTTCTTCTGCGTCATTGGTGCTTCTCTCCCGTAACGGTTGTCGCCGTCGCTGCCGGTTCGAGGCGGACGACGGCGGACTCAACGAATGCGATCATGCCATCAGCGTAGCCGTCCGCGCTGATGTTGCGCCGACGATACTTCCAGCGCTTGAGGTACCACTCCTGCAACAGCGGCTTGATCAAGGCCGCAGTGAACTCGGGATCCTCGATCCCGTATGCACCCTGGGCGATCCCCTCTTCCAGCAGGCCGATGATCAGCCGCTCCGTGCGCAGCTCACCGGCAATGGCGCGTTCGCGCGCGTCGCGATCAAAATGGCGGGATTCCATGTAGGAGAAATAGAACCACGGCTGCAGCACCTCGGTGACGTACACATGCGTGCGCAGCACGTGGCGTAGCCTGGCAACCGGGCCAGTCACCGTGTCCGGGATGCGCAGGGTCCGGTCCACCACGACCTGGCCGTAGCTGAGAATCATCCCCAGCAGGCGATCCTTGCTTTCAATATAGGAATACAGCGACCCCATGCTGATGCCGGTCGCCTCGCTGAGGTCGCGCACGCTGGTCGCCTGGAATCCGCTCTGGTTGCTGATTTCCAGCGTCTTCTCGAAGATCAGCCCGAGCTTGCGCAGGGCCACGGCCTCCGACTTGATGCGGATGACGTCCTGGTGGCGCTCGTAGACTTCCCGCAGGAACTCCTCCTGCCGGCTGCAGAGCGCACGACGGAACGCGGGAAAGCCCTCGCTGCCTGTTGCCACCGCAGTCATCGGAACGTAATCATCTCGGCAAAATCAGGGTGTTCCAGGTGAGGCACGGCGTTGAAGTCCGTGAGACTCGCCCCGTTGCAGCTGCCGAAGCGCAGGCGCGTGAGGGAGCTGTTGTAGATGGTCCACCCCAGCCGCACCGCGGCGTGATCGTCCATGCCGAGAACACGCCCCACGAGCACGCCGATCACCCCGGCCGAGGTCACCACGCCCAGCCGGGCTCCGCGGGGGTGATCCCGCACCAGCTCATCGAGCGCCCCGCTGCAACGCTCACGGAACGTGGGCCACGGCTCCAGCCCCTCGGCGGCGGGCAGGCGGCTGTCCACCCAGGCGGTCATGGCTTCGGCATAGAAGCGCTGGAAGACGCGGCGGTCGGAGTTGAGCAGTTCGCGATCCGGCATGCTGTCCGGATCCTGCTGCCGCAGCCGGCGGGCCCAGGCCCGCAGCACGGGCTGGTGGGCAAACTCGTCGAGGCATGCGGATTCGCGCCACTCGGGCGCGAGCTGGCCGCTCATGAGAATGTCTGCCGTGGTGCGCTGACGGTGGAGCATGCCGCAGTAGATCACGTCGAAACGCATGCCCAGTGCACGCCAGTGGTCGCGCAGGCGCAGGGACTGCTGGCGACCGGTCTCGGAGAGACGGTCATAGTCGTCGCTGCCGAACGACGCCTGGCCGTGACGGATCAGGTGGATCTCACTCATTGACGATCATGCCCCCAAAAAATAGAGCGAGCGCTCGCTCTATTTTTAGAGCATTTCTTTCCGGGCCGCAACCTGGTTGCCGCTCAGCCCGTGACCCGGTCGCGGAGATAGACCGGCACGGCGTCGCGGGCCGCGACCGTATCACCCAGGGCGATACGATGGTGGGCAAACGGCAGCAGGTCGCGGGCATCCGGCAAGGTCACGTCATCTGTGGCGCCCGGCGCACCGCTGCGCACGGCCAGGGCCTCCGGATAGGCGGACCAGCCAGTCCCCACCGCGGTGAAACCGCCCCAGCCGTCCGGCACGACAACATCACCCGGGGCACACACGCGGTCCTCGACCACGGCGTGCATCAGGCCGGTGTCATCGTCCCGGGCGTAGCATCCCCAGTACACTTCGCCCATGCGCGCATCCAGCGCGCTGCAGACACGGGACGCCCCCTGGCGGCGGGCTGCGCCCTGAGCCATCACCGCCAGCGTGGACACCCCGATCACCGGCACCCGGCCACCCCACGCAATCCCCTGCACCGCCCCCGCTGCGATCCGCAGGCCGGTAAAGGCGCCCGGGCCGTGACACCAGGCCAGGCCAGCCAGGTCGGCAACACGAACCTGGAGCTCCTCCAGCACCTCGTCCACGAGGCCAAGCAGCCGGGCCGCGTGCTCCCTGGGCATGACGCCGCCACGGCACGCGATACGCCCACCCGCGGACAACGCCACGGTGCAGGCGTCTGTCGCCGCGTCCACGGCGAGAACGGGCGCGTCAGCCTGCGGTTCGTTGGTATTCATGTCCTGCACTCCTGGCCCTGGGCAACGGCTACCGGGCTGCTTCATTCATCGTCTGCAAACTCGAATTCGAACTCCAGCTGATCGTCTTCCCCCTGGGGATCCAGCCCGGCCCAGTACGGCGTCGAGTGGGCCGCCTGGGGCGTGGCCGTGTACCGCTCCTGGGTCTCCACCTCGATGGACTCACCCACAAGGTCGCGGTACCACCCGAACAGGGCGATCAGTACGGTCACCACCGCCAATCCGAAGAACAGGCCGTGGGCGCCCGTAAACCCCATGAACTGGGACAACGCCACGGGGCCAATGATCATGCCGATCCCATGCACCAGCAGCAAGGTGGCGCTGGCGGGAACGCGCTCGTCCGGCTCCATGAAGTCATGGGCCAGCGCAAGGGCCAGGGCATACATGGTGAAATTGGTGCCACCCCAGACCACAGCAACGGGGATGACCGTCCAGGTCGGCTGCCCCTGCATCGCCACCATGGTGAGGCTGGAACCGGCAACCAGCAGTGCCACCACCACTATCATGCGACGGCGGTCATAACGATCGGACAACCGACCGATCAGATACTGCAGGAACAGACCACCCAGCACGGCCGACCCCATGAAGGTGCCCACCTCGCCGGAGCTGAATCCCACATCCACGGCAAACGCCGGCCCCAGCGCGAAAAAGGAGCCGTTGGTGACGCCCGCACCCATGGCCGTAATGGTCGCCAGCGGCGAGATCCAGTAAAGCTGCCTGAGCCCGATGCGGCCCGTGGGCCTCAACTCGGGCGACGGTACACGTGCCAGGGCCACGGGGATGAGGGCCGCCGCCAGCAACATGGCCGCCAGGCTGAACAACTGGTGGCCGGACACATCGCCCACGCCGAGGAGGAACTGGCCCGAGCCGAGCGCCAGCGACGACACAACCACGTAAACACCCAGCACCTGGCCCCGCACCTCTCGAGGCGTGCGATCGTTGAGCCAGCTCTCCGCCACCATGTAAAGACCGGCGATGGAGAAGCCAAAGACGACACGCATCACCGCCCACAGGACCGGGTCGAGATGGAGCCCGTGAACAAGCGCCGAACAGGCCGCGACCGCAGCCAGGGCAGCGAACACACGGATATGCCCCACTTTCTGGATAATACGGTCGCAGACCAGAGTGCCCAGCACGAAACCGACCGAATAACACGCCATGACCAGACCGATAACGGAGGCGGAGTACCCCTCCACCCCGAGTCGTACGGACAATAACGTGCCGAGCAACCCACCCCCGAGGAGCAGGATCCCAACTGAAACGAACAGTGCCCCCAGGGAGGCCAGGGTCGGAACCATCATCTGCTGCGATCGCTCGTGAAATCCGTTTGACGGGCTGCGCGCACCGCGGCGCCGTTCCCGCGGCAATAGTCCGCCCCACGCGCGCCGCAGTCAACCGCCGGGTGGCCACGATGTGACGGACTCCGTAAAAGAAAAGAAAGCGTTAATGCAGAAACTAATTGTCACCCTATTAATTAAAAGGAGAATTGAAAAATAAATCAAAAAAAATAGCTATCTAAACGACCCGGAAAATGAAAATCCACACTTGACGAGCAAGGAAAAGAATGCTTGAATAACCGCCGAACTGAAACCGAGAGGCCAATCGTTGGCTTACCGCACAGCACCTGTTCCGACCACGTCGGCTGGTAGCCGGATGCACCTCCCAAGATCTCGTTTCGAGGTCTCTTCCCGCGACCTGACGCCTGCCACTGGCGACCTGAGTGCCGTCGTGTCCGGCAACCGGGCATTGGCGTCGATCTGCCGTCAGCACGTGCGTGCTGCCTGCCGGCCGTGAAATATTGGCAACCCATCGGGGATTGATAGCGTGAGCGGCAACGAACTCAAACCAGTGCAGTTTCGTAATCCCACTGTGGAAGACGGCGCAGAAATCTGGCGCGTGGTGAAAGAATCGGGAGTACTGGATCTGAACTCGGCCTACATGTACATGCTGCTGGCCAGGGAGTTCAGCGGCACATGCGTCGTGGCGGAGAACGAAGGACGCATCGTCGGTTTCGTCACCGGTTTCCGCCCGCCACAGCGGCCGGACAGCATCTTCCTGTGGCAAGTGGGCGTGGATGCCAGCATGCGCGGCCAGGGCCTTGGCAAGCGACTGCTGCGCGCCTTCCTGCAGAGCCCGGGAGCGGCGGGTGCAACGACGCTGGAGACCACGATCTCGCCGTCCAACGACGCCTCCAGAGCCCTGTTTACCGCCATCGCCCGGGAGCTCGACACCGCCATCAGGCCCACCGAGGGCTTCCGGGAAGACCAGTTTCCGCCGGAAGGCGATCACGAGGCCGAAGAGTGGTACTTCATCGGCCCCTACGACGCGGACCGGCCCAATCAACTCAAGCCGTGAGGACAGTCTCATGACCATGGACCACATGCAGATCATCAATCAGCACGAGTCGGAAGTTCGCAGCTACGTGCGCGGTTTCCCGACCACGTTCGCCAAGGCGAGCGGCTCGTACATGTACAACACCGAGGGCGAGGCCTATCTGGACTTCTTCGCCGGTGCCAGCGTGATGAACTACGGGCACAACCACCCGAAACTCAAGAAAGCGCTGATCGAGTACCTGAGCGATGACAACATCACGCATAGCCTGGACATGGCCAGCGTGGCGCGCGCCGAGTTTCTGGACACCCTGGACCGGCTGATCTTCAAGCCGCGGGGCATGGACTACCGCGTCCAGTTCCCCGGGCCCACCGGCACCAACGCCGTGGAAGCGGCACTGAAGGTTGCCCGCAAGGTCAAGAAGCGGGACACCATCATGGCGTTCACCAACGCCTTCCACGGCATGACCCTGGGCTCGCTCTCGGTCACCGGTAACGGCTTCAAGCGTCAGGGCGCCGGCGTGACCCTGGACAACACCACGCACATGCCCTTCGACCGGTACCTCGGACCGGACACCAACAGCCTGGAGTACATCGACCGGATGCTCTCCGACAGCGCCTCCGGCATCGACGTGCCCGCGGCGGTCATCACCGAGACGGTGCAGGCCGAGGGTGGCGTCAACGTGGCCGACCTGGAATGGCTCAAGGGCCTGGAGAAGCTGTGCCGGAAATACGACATGCTGCTCATCGTCGACGACATCCAGACCGGCCTGGGCCGCTGCGGCCACTTCTTCAGCTTCGAGGAAGCCGGGATCAAACCGGACATCGTGACGCTGTCGAAATCCCTGAGCGGCTATGGCCTGCCCCTGGCCATCACCCTGATCAAGCCCGAACACGATATCTGGGCGCCGGGCGAGCACAACGGCACCTTCCGCGGCCAGAATCCGTCGTTCGTCACGGCAAAACGGACGCTGGAGCTGTTCTGGTCCGACGACCGCTTCGAGAAGGACATCGCCCGCAAGGGCCAGCGCATGGCCGAGTTCCTGGAAGGGCTGGCGCACAAGTATCCCAACGCCCGGGGCTGCCCGCGCGGTCGCGGCATGATGCAGGCCATCGAGTTCGGCAACGTCGAGTTGGCGGAGAAGATCTCCGAGCATGCCTTCCAGCGGGGTCTCATCATCGAGACGGCCGGCACCGATGACCAGGTGCTGAAACTGCTGCCGCCGTGCGTCATCGAGGACGATGACCTGGAGAAGGGCCTGACCATCATCGAAGAGAGCCTGGTCGCTGCCATGGGTGATCTGGGCATCTCTGCCCAGAAGGCCTCCTGAGCCGGCGTCGGCAACCCGATGTGGAACAGTGCAGCCGAAGCCACCCGTTGCCGGTGGCTTCGGCTTTTTTTTGTTCGATGGACACGGACCTGAAGGTCCGCCCTACGCCAGGTCATGCCTGCCCGGCTCCCGTAGCTCCCGTAGGGTGGACCTTCAGGTCCACCATCACCGAAGCCCCACCATGACGGAAGCTCAGGGCCCCTTTCCGCCCCGCCGGTTGGTGCAATGCGCCTGCAGGTGCGGCACCATGGTGTCATTACCGATCGGTCACCAAAGGAGAGCACACAATGAAAATCGTCGACATCGAGAAAATCAAAGGCACGGATCGGGAAGTCCAGGGCGAAGGCTGGACCAGCTACCGCATGCTGCTGAAGAAGGACGGCATGGGCTTTTCCTTCCATGAAACCCGCATTCCGCCCGGCGCCGAGCTGCACCTGTGGTACAAGAACCACCTGGAGGCCGTCTACTGCGTCGAAGGCGACGGCAGCATCGAGGACCTCGCCACCGGTGAAGTGCACCAGATCCACGACGGCATTCTTTATGCTCTGGACAAGCATGACCGGCACATCCTCCGTGGCGGCAACAAGGAAATGCGCCTGATCTGCTCGTTCAACCCCCCGGTAACCGGCCGCGAGACCCACGACGAGGACGGCTCCTACATTCTGGTCGAGGACTGATACCGGCCTGGATGCGCGGTGGCGAGAACCGCCACCGCGCGACCCGAATCGCCCGGGCTTGCCCTCTCCCACACGAAACGGCATGCTTTGGAGGGTACAAACGAAGCACCGCACGACCACGCACTATCAGCCGCCAAGGATCTGGTCGGCACTTCAGCCAGGGAGAGGTTGCCATGCCCGCAGCAGTTCCACCGTTCCGTAAGCCGGCACCCTTGACGCCCGTTCGACCCTGGTTCTGAGGGAATGGAACCATCAATCATCAAGGAAGGGACCCCATGGCCACTTTACTCATCAACGGACGCACCGCCGTTCACGCCGGATCGGGCGGAACACTGACAGCACCTGACGTCTGCAAGACGCCGCCGAAGTGCAAGACCGACCTCTTCCACAGCACTGCCTCCTCGGCCGATGCAGTGGGCACCGCCACCACCGTGATGGTCAACGGCCATCCGGTCTGCCACGCGGGATCCCTGTTCGCCCAGAGCGTGGGCAACGAACCGGGCAGCTGCGGCGGCGTTACCTCCGGGACCGTCAAGGGCGCCGCGGAGTTCGTGACGTTCTCCCCCGACGTCCTGATCGAAGGACAGCCCGCCGTGCGCCAGGGGGACTACATGGTCAGCAATCTCCACAACACACCACCCATGCCTTTGTCTCAGCCCGGGGGACCGGTCCCTGCCGGCATTCACGGCGGCAGCGCCGAGGAGATGGAGCCTGCGGAGCCCAGGCACCAGTATCGACTGGGGGAGAAGAGCGGGTTTCACCGGGTGTCGCGCGAGACGATCGTCAGTGGAGACGACGACGCATGAGCGCCCGGGAATGCACCAGACCAATGAACGCCGCCGACGTGGTTGACGGCGACAGCGGTACCCCCTACAGCGAGCTTCGCTTCGGCACGGACACACCCGGTTCGTCTCGTATGGAACTCGAGCTGCGGGACAGCGCCGGACCCTACCCCTCGTCGCTCAGCGACGCCCTCGAAGCGCGTGGTTACGGCGGGTCATCGGGGCCTGCGGGTGACCGGTACCGCATTCCGCTTGGTGATGTGAACAGCGACCCGGCGGACGACACGGAAAGGCAACCTGACGTGGGAGTCATGCCGGTCGTGCCGGCACGTTTCGCCGACCCGGAGGGCGCACACCTTGCTCCCGTGCGCGACGGCTGGCTTTATATCTTCGTGAACGGCCACCTGTGGCGGGAACTCGCCGTGAGCAACGAGGGCGAGGTGTTCCGGGATGTGAATCTCGCGCGGCACCAGGGCAAGGACGATCGCCCCGCCACCTGCGAATCGCTGATGCACCACGTCACTCTTCCCTACCGCATGAATGGCGAGGAGACCGTCGTCGAGGTCGCCTATGCCGAGATCCAGTGGAGCTGGGCCACCATCGAGCGCACGGGCGGCTTCGCCGACGATGACCGCCGCTACTGCCCCGATCTGGCGGTCTACGAGTCCTACGACATCACCGTGGATGCCGCCTTGAGGGACTCCCGGTGCCAGCGGCTGGACCTGGCCGCCTACGACGGCGACCCGGACATCGGCAACCTTCGATCCACCTTTCTCGTTCCCACGGAAACCGCGGAAGACCACTGCAATCAATCCGATGATCCCGATGAAGCCCCCCAGCTCCCTGGCATCACCGAGGAGGATATCTCTGCCGGGTTCGCGATCATGGCGCTGCACGACCCAATGGGCATCGCCCTGGAGTACGTCAACACCATCCAGACCGATACCCGGGCCTTGAAGCAGTGCATCGAGGAAATCTCCGAACACGACCATGCCGCCAGCGCCGTCTACGCAAACGGGCTCTTCTACAATGAGGAATTGCACGCACGCCACAGCCGCGACGGCGGACGAAGTCGGCAGCACAGAGCCAGGCGGTACAAGGACCGGTCTACCGAAGCCCGGGAACTCCGCGACATTGCCAGGCGCATGGACCGTGACCGTATTGAAGAGATTCTGCAGACCGAGAAACGCAGAGACATCCGGAAGAGAATCCGCGCCCACCGCGATGCGCTTGCCCACTGGCTCAATGGCCGATGCCCGAACGGTGAACCGGTTTCCGACTACGTATCCCAACACCTGACCATCATCACGGCGCTGCAGGACTACGCGGCACGCCCGCCCATTGATTACTGGCAACTCTGGAGCGTGATGAACGCGGTCATGGCGGGCGCCGGACCGGACCCTTCCGCCTACGACGAAGCCTACGACGCTGACTCCGACGCGCCGGAAACGGATCCCATTGACGCCTGGCGGGCCACACTGCTCGAAACCGACCATCCCCTTTTCAGTATGCTCTTCCCGGACGCGGACCAGGTCGACATCGACAGTGAAGCCGCTCCGTCCACTGACGACCTCAGCTTCATTGACGGCACCACGAAGTTCCGCCCTGGCGCACTCGCCATGAGCACCAACGGCTTCCTCGGCCAGGGATCGTGGCAGGTGGGCAAGGACATCGCCAAACTCGCACAGCGGGCGGTCAGCGATTTCATCCTGTGTTTCGAGCGTGAATGGATGGCGGCACTGGACCAGTCACAGTCCGTGTCGCTGGATATCTTCATGCGACTCACCAAAGCCGGGCAGACACCCGAGATGACCGGCATGCGGGTACTGCGCGCCGGTGAGGCCGTTCCCGATGGCTGGGTGATCGCTGACGCGAGTGTCAGCGTTGGGCCACGACCGAAAAGAAAAGCAAGCGGCGGCGACCAGAACCGGCGCCCCCTTATAAAAGCCATGGTAAAAAACCCGCCAGATGAGCCCATTGCCGTGCTTGACCCGGACACCCTGGAGCGCGTGGGCACGGCCGACGTGCGACGACTCGGGCTGGCGGGCGTCGACCCCGAGCCCGTCAACGAACGGAACTGGACAGAGGTATTCAGGCGCGTTGGCAAGGATGGTCTTCACCGGGTGACCGGAGACGTGGTCATTGTTCCCGTCACCTCGGACTACGCGCGCCAATGGCATGAGCCTGACGCGAATGTGAGCGATCAGGTTGTCAGGAGGAACAGGGTACTCCGGTCAGCAAACACGGGGCTGCCGGCGCTCGTTGCCATTGCGGAGATTCTGAGCCTGGTCGGTGCTGTCAACGGATCATCCAGTGGAGATCGCGAGCAACGTGGCGGGCGTGAACTGGCCCAGTACACCCTGAACGTTCTGGGGATCATTCACGCACTCACCGAGTTCAGCGTAAACCTGTCCGGGCGGGAAGCCACAGCGAACCGTATGGCCATGCTTACCGGACGACGGATTGCAGACAGACTGGTACTCGGCTCGATCAACGTTCCCTTTCTCGGCCCTTCAACCACACTTGGCGTAGCCGGCGCAGCTCTCGCCGGCTTCAGCGCGGCCCTGGCTGTCTGGGATATGGAGTACCGGTTACGAAACGGAGAGCTCGGGGCCGGAATCGCCCACGGCGTCGAAGCAGCCGCCATGGCGGGGCTTACGGCCAGTCTCCTGGGGGCCGCCGCCCGACGCGGCGCAGTCGGCTTGCTCTTCGGCATGGGACCCTGGGGTTGGGCCTTTCTCGCCATCGGTATCGTTGCCGGCCTGGTCGCCAGGCAGTTCTCACTCTCTCCACTGGACAGGTGGGCGTCGTTCGGTCCCTTCGGAGCGGACCCGGATGAGCGACTGACCGAAGAGTATGCACAGCTTGACGGCGAGCAGATCGCGGCAGCATTGCTGACCATCCTGGAATCCCCGTCCATTGAACTTCGGGAGGAAAACGTCCTGGGCGACGAAGCCGTCCGGGTTGATGTTCGCTGGCCCGCAGCATTTGAGGAAGGGCGAGACCTGGAGCTGCAGGTGACGGCCGAAATCGGCGACGAGGTCAATCTCTACCTGCTTGGCACCAAGGCAGTCCCCGACGCCGCAGACGCCACAAGATCGTGGTGGTTTCGTATCCCGAACAGGAACGAATGGCTCGGGAGTTCGTGGAACGACGGTCGAAGTTGCGTCGTCCAGGCCCGAATGAGAACGACAGGGTCAAACACGCCACCAATACCATTCTGGCCCTCAAACACCGAAGAATCCAACGAATCAGGAACGCCGGAGCAGCATTGGTTCACCGCCGACCCCATGCACCTCCGGTATTCGCCGAACTCACGCCGCGACCCTCTCCACTAACGCTATGAGCAAGAACGCCGAAGCAACGCGCGCCACCGCCCCTTACTACGCCGAGACCGCTTTCGATAGCCGGGAGATTCCGGAATCCCTGCCGCGGAAGGACCTCTCCGACAAAACGGCCTTCATGCGGAAAGCGCACGGACGGCCCCTTAACCTGAGTGGCGTGCAATGCAGGGAATTCACGGCATCAAGCGATGAAGTGGGCATGCTGGAATCGTTTCAGAAGCGCACGGCGACACAGAAAGGGGTGTTCTCTCTCGGGCTTGCCGACAAGTACTACCACCGGAACTGGGCGGGTGGGCTCGAGATCGCATCAGTACTCGCCTACGTATACTTTTTTGCACCGATTCTGACGGTCCTTGCAATCGTCCACATGGGGATAATTCTCGTCCTCATGGGCCTCAGCGACAGGGGGCAGGAGTTCATACGACTCAACACGATCTATCTCGCGGTCTTCGGCGTCATCTGGTTTGTCTCCCACACCATCATCCACAAAGGCTGGGCCCGTCCCAAGCGCGACACCCGGCTGATCCGCCCCACCGGCATGGTCAGCTTCTGGGGCGGACGATCAAAGGGCCGCGTTGAAAAACCCTTCATCGACTTCGAGCCCTACGTCCGACGCCTGCCCACCTACGGCGGCGGCAGCTACTACCAGATCGTGCTCCTGCACCGCACCGAGGACATCGTGATCACCACCCCCGACTCACCCAGAGAACACTGGGAGGTAATGCTCGCGTGGGAAGAGCTCTACCGCTTCATGGACACCAGCCAGCCACTGCCCGACACACCCGAGTACGAGTGCACCCGCCACCTCGACCCCGTGACAGCGGACCACGACCGCCGCCACGGCCGGCCCGAGCGCTACTGGCGGGAGCTGGACCCCGAGCGCGGGCGCGAGATCAAGAGCCTCGCCATTGCCGCCGC
>NZ_FOEG01000003.1:300000-446320 GCF_900110585.1 Aquisalimonas asiatica
CCGGTGCTGTAACGGAAGATATCGAGGCGCCGGGTGTCGTCCTCGCCGCGCCGCGCGCGACGCCGGTCGTCCACGCCATTGAAGAACACCTCGATCTCGTGGCCGGGTGCCGGCCGGTGGAAGACGCTGCCGTAACCGGTAATCGCCTCCCGGCCTTCAATCTCGTCGACACCCTCATCATCGGGATTCAGGGACCCGTTGCGATCCAGAACATCCAGGCTCAGCAGGGCACCTGTGTTCTCCCCGAGGGGGCCTGCGGTATAGAGCGACAGATTCCGCTCCTCGCCACCCGGGCGCGGATCGGTCGCACCCACCCGCGCCTGGACGCGGCCGGTCCATTCGTCATCCGGCGGCTGGACGATGACGTTGACCACACCACCGAGCGCATCGGAGCCGTAAAGCGTGGATAACGGCCCGCGGACCACCTCGATGCGTTCGATGGCCGAGGTGGGGATCTGTGTCAGGCGGAAATCACTGTGGCCGATGAGTTCGTCGGTATTGTTGATGCGACGGCCGTTGATCAGGATCAGGGTCTGCGACGGCTCGAAGCCGCGAATACGGATCTGGCTGCGGCCGTCCTGCTCGTTGTCCACGGCCAGTCCCGGCACGTCCTGCAGCAGATCGGCCAGGGAGGTCGCCGGTTTGCGCTCCACATCCTCACGGGTGATCTCCGTATACCCGGATGGCGCCTCTTCCCTGCGGATGGCGGAACGAGTTGCCGTGACCACCATGGGTTCAATGGCATGGATCGCGGGGGTGTTCGACGCGTCGCCGGCCTGTACTCCGGACACGAGGCCGAGCAGTAGTGAACCGGCCACCATGGGCGGCAGAATGCCTGGACGATGTCTCATGACTGCCCTCCTGGACGATCAGGTTATTAAAGATAATTATGTTATATCGTTGCTTTTTGTTGATTGAGTACCGGGAAACGGGGATGAGGAGACAACCCTCGGGTGCGAATTGCCCCACACCAAGGGCGATTACTGCGGAGTTACTTGGTGTAGTGCCGCTCCCGGGCCTCCTTGAGTTCCTGTCCTTCGACGCTCAACGTCGCCGTGGGACGCGCCAGCAGGCGCCGGAGACCAATGGGTTCACCTGTCTGCTCGCACCAGCCGTAGGTCCCCTGGTCGATGCGACTCAGGGCCTGGTTGATCTTGGGCAGAAGCTTGCGCTCCCGGTCGCGCAGCCGCAGTAACAGCGTGAACTCCTCCTCGGAGCTGGCGCGATCCGCATCGTCCGGGAACACGGGACGTTCCCTGAGTTCATTGATGCTGGCGTCGGCGGCTTCCAGGAGCTCCCGGCGCTGCTCCAGGAGAAGCTTGCGGAAGAACGCCAGTTGCTCGCGCCCCATGTATTCGTGATCGGGCATGTTCAGGAGTTCTGCCTCACTGATGTCTCCCGGCTCTCCGGACGGCACACTCATGTCGTGACGCCTTCTCTGGCGCTCTCGCAGGCGTCGAGGCAGAACAGGATCCGGGTAAAACCCGGGTCCTCGACCGGCGGGGAACGATGCACGAGGCCATTGCCTTCGTTGCCGGGGAAGCGGCTCCCCTTCATGACGCCCACCCACAGAGGCTCCAGCCGCTGCGCCGGCCCGAAACGCATCACCTCCTCGTTCGGGCGCCCACTGGCAAGGGCGCGACGGTCGACCTGGTCGTTGCTCAACCATTCCGTCGCCGGACCGCGATAGGTACACAGGAGTCGCAGGGTATTGCGATCAACGTGGAATCGCGGGCACATGGTGTCGCCCAGGGCCTCGATACGAATCCGCAGCGCGGATGCCCCTGCGACCCTCGCGAAGACGGCCGCAAGACCGGACATATCCCGAATCCAGTGCGCCAGCAAGGCGGCATCAAGGCCCGCCGCATTCAGAGCGCGCGTGAGCGCACGGCCGGTCTCCGTCACCGCGGTTGTCTGCTCAATGGTGTCAGCCCAGCCCGGGTCCACCAGGGTGTCGATTTCCATGTTCAGGGGATGAACCGAAGAACGACGCCAGATGGCCATGTTCACGCCGCTTGTCAGGACTTCATCCAGGACACCGCACGCCGTCCCCGTCACACACGCATGTCCTTCCTGCGGCGCCACTGCGCGCTTGTGCACCTTGCGAACCTCCATTGCCCGATCAGTCTCTTACCGAAGAACTCTTAGATTACGTTATAACATAACTCTAATCGATGATGCCAGGTTCAGGACCTCGGCACCGAGGGGCCGCATGACCCGGGCCCTTCTTGACCCGGGTTCGGGGAGAGAGAAGAATCGGATGCCACTCCGGCGCATTGCCGGTCCCGCTTCCGGAGACCTCACCCTATGCGTGTCTTCGCCAATCCCGTCGGCTCCGGGTCGCTGTGGTTCGACAACCTGGCCACGGCCGACGGTACCCCGGTGGCCTACGATCCGCAGGCGCGGGCGTTCCTGCCCATGCCGCCCTTCTGCGTGAACCGCGACGTGATCGGCTGCAACTGGATTGCGCCCGAACAGGGGGCATTCTGCCGCTCCTGCGCGATGACGGCGCTGGCGCCGGATCCGTCCGTGCCCAATGCCATTGCGAACTGGGCGCAGACGGAAGCCGCCAAGCGCTGGGTGCTCGACAACCTCGGGCGGTGGCACTGGTTCCGGCCGGAGGACCCGGGCGCGCGCCCCGTGTTTCACATGCTCGCGGAGGGGCCCACACCGGTGCAGATGGGGCACGCCGAGGGTGTGGTGACGATCAGCGTGGCGGAAGCGGACCCTGTGCTGCGCACGACCCGCAGAGAGGCACTGGAAGAGCCCTTCCGGACCATGATCGGCCACATGCGCCACGAGATCGCGCACATGCTCTGGTGGCGGCTCAGCCTGCGCACCGACTTCCTGGATGCGTTCCGCAGCGTGTTCGGTGACGAGCGCGCGGACTACCCCGCCGCGCTGCAGCAGCACTATCATCACGGCCCGCCGCCTGACTGGAAGCAACGCTTTCTCACCACCTACGCCTCCGCTCATCCCCACGAGGACTGGGCCGAGACAGCCGCGCACCTGCTGCATCTGACCGACATCACCGACAGCTTCGTGGCCGCGGGCCTCACCGCACCCGAGCTGCCCGGCGCCGGGTGGGACCCTTACGCGGAGCCGGACCCCGAGCGACTGATCCATGTGGCGGCATCCATCGCGGTCGGCGTGAACAACGTCAACCGCTCCATGGGCCTGGAAGACCTCTACCCCTTCGTGCTGTCGGACACGGCGCGCCACAAGCTCGCATTCGTGCACGACTGGCTCCGCCGGGGAGCGCAGGGGCGTTAGCGCACCGGGGGCGTACACGCTCCCCGCCCACTGGACGCGGTAATGTTATGTTGTAACTGATTTCGCCAGGACGACAGACGCCGCCCGGGAGGCCACCCCATGCCCCACCCTGTTCCTGTCACGGTCCTTACCGGTTTTCTGGGTGCCGGCAAGACCACGCTGCTGAACCACCTGTTGCACCACCCGGAACTGACCGAGACGGCAGTGATCATCAACGAGTTCGGGGCCGTGGACCTGGACCACTGGCTGATCGAGGGTGGTGACGAGGAGGTCGTCACCCTGGGCCAGGGGTGCATCTGCTGCAGCCTCCAGGGCGACCTGGTCGGCACCCTGCGACGACTGTTCCAGCGGGCGGCGCAGGGCGAGATACCACGCTTCCGGCGCGTCCTCATCGAGACCACCGGGCTGGCCGACCCGGGGCCGGTGGTGCAGGTCCTGCTGCGCGACCCGTTGCTCGCCACGGAGACCCGGCTCGGCGGGGTCGTGACCCTGATCGACGCCGAACACGGCGAACAGACCCTGGACGCCCACCCCGAGGCGCGCCGCCAGGCCGCCATGGCCGATCAGATCGTGCTGACCAAGACCGACCGGATCTCCCCGCAGGCGGCCGCTGTCGCGGAACAGGCGCTCGCCGCACGGGGGATCTCCGCACCGGTGCTGCGTTCCGACGCCTCGGGCCCGCCCGACCCTCCGGCGCTCATCGAGCACGGGCTGGTCGCCCGGGCGCAGGACACCGTCCGCGACTGGTTGCAGCTCGAAAGCCTGGTGCCGGCCACTGGTCCTGCCGACACCGTGTCGCCCCTGATGGCCGGCGGCCACCAGGAAGCCGCCCACCACGACCACATCACCGCGGTGTTGCTGGAGCATGGCGAGCCGCTGGGGCTGGCGGAGCTGGAGGCATTCCTGGATACCGCGTGTGACCTGCTGGGCCCGCGCCTGTTGCGGCTCAAGGGCGTCGTGCTGGCACGTACCGACCCCGAGCGACCGGTGGTGGTCCACGCCGTGCGGGGCCTGCAGTATCCACCGGGCCGGCTCCCCGCCTGGCCCCGGGATGTCTCCGGGACCGCCATCGTCTGCATCGGTGAGGGCATCGATGCCGATGCCCTGCGGAATCTCTGGGACTACGCCATCACGCGTGCCTGACGTCAGGGGTCTGCCTCCAGCGCCTCAGCGATGACCCCGGCGTTGTGCTCCATCATGCGCGTGTAGGTCGGCGCCGGGCCATCCTCGGGCGACAGCGCATCCGAGTAGAGTGTCGGGCCCACCGTCATGTCGCTCTCTTCGGCAATCCGGTGCAACAGCCGGGCGTCGGTCAGATTATCCGGCAGCAGCGCGGCGACCCGGTGTGCGCGCGCCTCGCGCACCAGTTCCGCCACCTCGGCGGCAGACGGTTCCGCTTCGGTGCTGAGGCCACGGGGCGAGAGAAACTCGATGCCGTAGGCGTCTTCGAAATAGCCGAAGGCGGCGTGGCTGGTCAGGATGCGCCGCCGCTCCCGGGGAACTGCGGCGAGCGTCTCCCGGATTTGGTCATCCAGCGCCTCAAGCACGTCCAGATACGCGTCGGCCCGCTCCGCGTACGTCTCGGCATGGTCGGGATCCACCGCTTTCAAGCCATCACGGATGTTGCGCACATAGGTCCTGGCGCGGGCGACGTCCAGCCACGCGTGGGGGTCTGTATCACCGTGGCTGTGCCCGTCGTCGTGATGGTGATCGTGAGCATGATCGCCGGCGTCGATGGCATCGACACCGCGGGAGGCGGTCACCACGCGGGCTGAGCCACCCGCTACGTCCAGCAACCGATCCATCCAGCCCTCGAATCCAAGCCCGTTGCGCACCACAAGATCAGCCTCGGTGATCTTCCGTGCATGCGCCGGCGCCGGCTCGAAGGCGTGGCTGTCGCCATCCGGACCCACGAGCGAGGTAACCGCGACCCGCTCGCCGCCCACCTCGCGGGTGATGTCCGCGACGATGGTAAAGCTTGTCACCACGCGCACCTCGCCAGCCAAGAGCGGCGCGCTCACAAGGAGCAAGAGCATCAGAATCGACAATCGCATCATCAGGCTTCCAGGTGGCGGCGGAGTCGCAGTCGAGTGATCAGTCCGCCGTGGGGGCCGAACAGCACGGAGATGGCGTAGCCCATACCGGCCACCAGCACCACCGCCGGCCCCGATGCGGCACCCAGGTGGTAGGAAAGCAGCAGTCCCGCCCAGGCGCTGAGCAGTGCCAGCGCCGCGGCGGCGGCCATGAGGCCGGCCACGGTCCCTGCCCAGTACCGGGCCGCCGCGGCCGGCAACATCATCAGGCCGACCGCCATGAGCGTGCCCAGGGCGTGGAACCCCGCGACCAGGTTGAGCACCACCAGCCCCAGGAACAGCCCGTGATACAGGCCCCCGGGGCTACCGCAGGCGCGCAGGTACTCCGGGTCCAGGCATTCGGTCACGAGCCCACGGAAGAACAGCGCCACGGCCACGATGGTGGCGGTGGCCACGGACGCCACGAGCAACAGCCCGGCATCATCCACCGCCAGCAGGTTGCCGAAGAGCACGTGGACGAGATCGGTATTCGAACCTCGCACGGAGATCAGGAGCACACCCACGGCCATGGCGATCAGGTAGAAGGCGGCAAAGCTCGCGTCCTCGCGCTGACCGGTAAACCGGTGGACGCCCCCTGCGAGCAGGGCGACCAGCAGCCCGGCCACCACGCCCCCCGCGGTCATGGCCGCAACCGAGAAGCCGGCAAGCAGAAAGCCGATGGCAACCCCGGGCAGCACCGCGTGGGCCATGGCGTCGCCCACCAGGCTCATCCGGCGCAGCACCAGCAGGACACCGATGGGCGCCGCGCCGAGCCCGACGGCCATGCAGGCGACAAGGGCCCGCGCCATGAACCCGAACTCGGCAAAGGGCAGGAACAGGAGCTCCACCATCAGGCAGCGGACTCCCGGGTGCATTCGGCGGCCGAGTCATCCCAGGCCTCGGCCATCTGTCGCGCCCGAAAGAGGTTTCCGGCGCGCAGCACCTGTGCTGTCTCGCCCCAGTCCACCGCCGTGCGGGCCATCAGCAGCGTGCGGGGAAAGTGGGCCTTCACCTGTTCCAGGTCGTGCAGTACCGCGATCACCGTCCGCCCCTCGCCATGCCAGCGGGACACCACGCGGAGCAGGTCGGCGGTCGTGCGCGCGTCGATGGCGTTGAACGGCTCGTCGAGCAGGATCAGGGCGGCGTCCTGCAGGAGCACACGGGCGAACAGAACGCGCTGGAACTGGCCCGCCGACAGGGATGCGATGGAGCGCCCCTCGAACCCGCTCAGGCCCACCGCCGCCAGCGCATCGGCCGCCTGACGGCGCTGGCGTGCCGACACACCACCGAAAACACCGAGCCGGCGCCAGAACCCCAGCTCCACCATGTCCATCACACGCACGGGGAACGTGCGGTCGACCTCCGCCTGCTGCGGAAGATAGGCAAGCGGGCCACCGGAGATGCTTCGCTCCACCCGGCCCGATTCCGGGCGCATCAGGCCGGCGATGGTCTTGAGCAGCGTAGTCTTGCCGGCCCCATTGGGCCCGACCAGCGCCGTCAGCGAACCCGCGTCGAAACGCCCGCTCACGTGGTGCACCGCCGGATGGCGGTGATAACACACGGTCAGATCCTGCAGTTCGATTGCAGCCATTGCCCGGCCCCTAACCCATTGCCCAGTACACGCTGCACCACAGCAGGGCAACCACCGGCAGGACGCAGACAAGCCGCGCCACGGCGGCGAGCCCCAGCGCGGTATGTTGCGGTACGACCATCCTGAAACCTCCTGCTAGTGTTGTGCGATGTTATAACGTTACTATTTCTGGTTCAACGCTTCCGTTCGACGCCAACGCCAAGCGAAGCGGAGTTTTCCGCGTTGCAGCAGTGAATCCACCCGGATATCAACTACTTTAAAAACAGAGGGCGCCCGGAACACCGCGCGGTTGGCCGTTCAGGGCGCACGATCATTCTCAATGACAACCAACGGGTGGGCCCTTTAATGCACAGACACACGCTTCTCATGATCGGCACGGCTCTGGCACTGGTCACCGCGCCGGCACTGGCGGAGGACATCTCCGCGGGGGAAACGCTTTACGCAGAGTCCTGCGCAAGCTGCCACGGCAGCGCCGGGCGGGGCATGGGAAGCTTCCCCTCCCTGACCGGCCGCAGTGCCGACTACATCGCCGAGCGTCTCGAGCAGTACCGCGCAGGCGACCGCGTGGGGTCGAACACCGCCTTGATGGCACCCCACGCCGCTGAACTCTCGGATGATGAGATCGCCAACCTGTCGGCCTATATTTCCGGGGAATTCCAGTAACGCCGGGCCGTTACCGCCGGCGTCATGGACGGGCCGAGACGCCCTGCCCCGCCCCGACCCGCCGGCGTGCATCACTGCAAGTCGCACGACAAAAAGAAGTCCAACTGTTGGAGGAGAACACCCATGATTCGCCATATCACCAAAGTATCGCTGGGAGCCCTTGTGGCTTCTGCCATGGTTCACGGTGTTGCGGTGGCCGACGACTCGGATGCCGACGTGCCGAGCCTGAGCTACGAGACCGTCATGTCCGACCTCTCGGACCCGTGGGACATGGCCTTTCTGCCCGATGAAACCATGTTCTTTACCGAGAAGTGCCGGGGCCTGTCAGTCCGGCTTCCCGACGGCGACGTCAACGCCCTGCTCGGCATGGAAGACACCGAAGACTACGCCAGGACCGCGGACGACCTGTTCTGCTACGGCCAGGCGGGCATGAACGGTGTCGCCATCGATCCGGACTTCGACGAGAACCGCTACATCTACGTCTATTCGGCATCGAATCTCGAGACGCCTCACACCAACCGCGTGATCCGGCTGACGGTCAACGACGACCTCACCGAGGTGTCGGACCGGGTCGACATCATCGAGGACATTCCCTACAAGCAGGAGGAGAGCGACCACCCGTTCGGCGATGCCGGCGCCCACAACGGCGGGCGCATCCGCTTCAGCCCGGGCGATGGCTACCTGTATGTCACCACCGGGGATAACCACAACGGTGAAATCCCGCAGGACCCCACCAGCCTGGGCGGCAAGGTGCTGCGCGTGGACCGTGACGGCGAAGCGGCGCCCGACAACAACGAGGGCGGCGATTTCGACCCGCGCATCTTCACCTACGGTCACCGCAACGTGCAGGGCATCGCCTTCCAGCCCGGCACCGACACGCCGTTCGTGGCAGAGCACGGCCCCTGGCATTCCGACGAGGTGAAGGCGCTGACGGCGGGCGGCAACGCCGGCTGGGATCCGCGCCCCAATGTCGCCGGCCGTGGTGACTGCCCCGACGACTACTGCGGCTACATGCCGAACCAGATGGAGGGCATGGACGCGGAGGAACGCATGGCCTACATGCCCATGACGGACCTGGAGCAGTACCCGGACGCCATCCGCCCGGCCTGGACCAATGACGGCCTCTCCCAGGGCATGTCATCCGCCGTGTTCCTCACCGGCTCCCAGTGGAAGGACTGGGACGGCCGCATGGCGGTTGGCTTCCTGGGTATCGGGTTCGGCGACACCGCCGAGGGGCACCGGATCGACGTCCTCGACATCGCCGATGACGCCCTGTCGGTGGAGGTTACCACCATGGATCTGCCCATGGGTCCGGGCCGGTTCCGCTCCCTTGTGCAGGGGCCGGACGGCAACCTGTACGTGGCCCGTGACGAGGGTGAGATCTACCGCGTCACCCCCGAGTAATCACGACCGGCCCGCACTGCCACGGGGCAGTGCGGGCCACCCTCAATAGCCCCTCGCCGGACAGTGCACCGATCACCGGGGATAGCCCGGCAGGTCGGCACCTCGCCCGAGCACACCCTCCAGGCTGGCACCCAGGCGTAGCAGGTGTGCCTCCCGCCACGGCCCTGCCAGAAGCTGAAGGCCCACGGGCATGCCGGCGACGCCGGTCATGGCCGCCGGCACGCGCACGGAACCGGCGGTATCCGTGCCCAGGGCGAGGCGGGCGCTGCCCTCCAGCAGCGACACCCCGGCGTCGCGCAGCGCGGCGTAAAGCCTCGGAAGGGAGTGCGTATCTGGGTTGCTTGCAGTCATTGCAGCAATGTATCAGAGGCGGCCCAGGCGTGCGCCGCCGGGACCGGCGCGCCCACAACGCCTGCAGAGACGCACCGGGCAGCGTGCCGGTTGCCCCTTGAACCGGAGAACCTGAATGCGAATGATTCTCATTGACAGACCGTTGCTGTCAGTAGAAAATGCGTCTCATTCGTGTTCAACCATCAGGGATCGACAGTGAACTCCGCAAGGCACCCGGTGTGCTTCCCGGCAACAGCGCTCGGCCTCTCCACCGCGATATGCCTCGCCACCCTGCCCTCGGTGGCCCTGGGGTCCACCGGTGAGCAGGCGGCCGTGACAGGCCTGGACACACTGGTGGTTACCGGGACACGGACACCCCGCCCCGTTCTGGACACACCCGTTCGGACAGAGGTGGTATCGAGGGAGGAAATGGCGCGCACCCATGCACGCAGCCTCGGGGACGCTCTGGAGAACGTGCCCGGTATCCAGCTCCGGGAGATTCACGGCAAACCGGGTGAATCCGTTTCCCTGCAGGGGCTGGGTGGCAATCAGGTGCTGGTCCTCGTGGACGGCCTGCCGGTCAGCGCCAGTACCGGCTCGACCGTGGACGTGACGCAGCTCGCGCTCACGGAAGTCGAACACGTCGAAATCGTCAAAGGGGCGACCTCAGCCCAGCACGGCAGCGCTGCCATGGGCGGGGTCATCAACGTGATTACCCGGGACGTCCAGCCGGGACTGTCCGGGATGGTCCAGGGCGACCTCGGCACCTACGGAGACCAGAATCCCTCCGGACGCTCGGTGGACGCCGCCAGACGCAGGGGCAGTGCACGGATGGACGCGGGAACGGACGCACTGCGCCTCCGCGTCGCCGCAGACCGGCGGGAAACCGACGGGGTCGACCCGGACACCAGCAGCTGGGGGCAGCCGGCGGACGCCGTCGACCGGGACCAGATCGATGCCCGGGCCGAGTGGCACCCCTCCCCTGCCGGCCGGTTCTACCTGCACGGAAGCCGATTCCAGGAGGATAGCGAGAGTCGCTATCTCCGGCAGCTTCCCGGGCAACAGATCCGTCAGCGCGGTGTCGAGGACGTGCGCCGTGACCGTGTCACCGCCGGGGGGCGATGGGGGTGGGACAACGGCGCCGGCATCCAGATCAACGGCATGACGGAGCGTTTCCGGAGCGACACCCTGAAGCACGCCGGCGGAACCTCCTTCGATGATCGCCGCGCGAAGCTCGACCAGGATCATGTCACCCTGCAGGCGGACTTGCCTCCCGTCGATAACCACTTCCTGCAAGTGGGGGGTGACCTGCGGCGGGAGACCCTCTCCCAGACCAAGGACGGTATCTCCGAGCTGGAAGGAACGGGAGGGGTCTCCCGGGGGAGTGACGAGCTGTATGTGCAGGACGACATCTTCCTCGGCTCGACGGTGGAACTGTTACTCGGCCTGCGCTTTCAGGATGACTCCGACTTCGGCAGTCACACGGCCGGCAAGGCCAATCTCCGCTGGCACGCCCTGAGAACCGCTGACTGGCACGGCACCCTGCGCCTCGGCTGGGGGCAGGGCTACCGTGTGCCCGACCTCAAGGAACGCCACTACCGCTTCGATCACAGCCAGCTCGGGTATGTGGTCCTGGGTAACCCGGATCTCGAACCGGAGGCTTCGGACAGCTACCAGTTGGGCTGGTCCATGGACTGGCGACAGCAGGCGTGGTTCGAGGTCAACCTGTTCCACAACCGGCTTCGCAATCTGATCCAGGTCGACAGCGGCAACGCCACCATCCGGGGAGACGGTGTTCAGGAGTTTCGTTACGCCAATGTGGACAGGGCCATCACACAGGGCGTGGAGACGGTAGCGAACGTGCGTGTCAGCCCGACCCTGGAATTGAACACCGGCTACACCTTTACCGATACCGAGGACCGCGAAAGCGGTCGTGAGCTCACCCGCCAGCCCCGTCACCAGGGACGCTTCGGGATCAACTGGCAGACCAGCGACCGGATCGACGTCAATCTGCGCGCCCGCTACCAAAGCAGTGAGCAGGTCGATAGCGAGCACGACGACAGCCGCTCGCCCGGATGGACCACCGTGGACGTCGGCATGAACCTCCGGGCGACACCCCGCCTGCACCTCTTCGGCGGTGTCGACAACGTCTTCGATACCCAGCGGGATTTCGGCGACCCGGACGATTTCCGCCCGGTTACAGGCGCGTTCGCCTATCTGGGAGCCCGTTACGAATTCGGCGGCGCGCATTGAAGGAGACCGGACATGGGCACAGCCGGCAGGTCCATCGACAAGGAGTTGACACCATGACAACGAGAACCAGCGCCACCACCGTCTTCTGCATCGCATGCGCCTCACTGCTCAACGGCTGCTTCGGCGGTTCGTCGTCCGGTAGCGGCGCGGGCGACGACAACGATGGCGTGCAGCCGGAGGACGTCCAGGTCCGCCAGTTCGACGCCAGCGACCACGATGAGCCGGTGCATGTGGACCTGAGCACCGGGGAGGTGTTGACGCTGAGCGCTGGAGAAGCCGCCGATTCCGAGGCGTGGGACATCGCGCTCCAGCGTCACCAGATCAGCCTCAACGGTGGCACCTCCGGCCCCGGACGGGTACAGGGGGCACTCCTGGACGGCCAGGCGAGTTTCTATAACGAGGACGGCACACCCAATGCCAGCGTATTCACCAACACCGGCGCCGCCGACACCCTCGACGCCCTGCTCGCCCCGGTGGACGCCGTCGACAGCGGCGACTGGGTCCTGGACAGCATCACCACCGAATTCGGTGACGACTGGTACATCTACGACTTCGCAACCGGCGAGTTCCAGCCGGACCCGGACAACGGCTGGTTGCTGCGCTCCGGGACCGGTGACAGCTACGCCCGGGTCCGCATTACCGAACTGGACTTCGATTCCCGGGCCGGAGACGGCGTCGAGCATTTCCGTTTCGAGTTCGACGTCCAGGTGCCGAATACCCAGCAGTTCACCGAAACCGCGGTGTTCACCGGCAGCCTTCCAGGCGGGGGCGGTGATCTCTGTTTCGACGTTGACTCGGACGCCACCGCCGATTGCTCGGGTGTCGACTGGGATATACAGATCGGGTTCCAGGGCCAGGACTTTTACCTTCGCAGCAACAGTGGCGTCAGTGGTGACGGCGATGGCGGTGTGTTCGGCCCGTTCCCATGGTCGGAGCTGGAGGCCTACGACAGCGCAACGGTCACGCCGTCAGGGGAATCCATCGCCGGTCACTACCAGCCGGATGCCAGCACCGGGATCTTCGACGCCTACAGCTGGTACGCCTACAACCTGACCGGGCAGCACCAGCTCTGGCCCAACTATCGCGTCTACCTGATCGACAGCGACCACGACGAGGACGCAGCGGCGCAGTATGCGCTGCAGGTCATCAACTACTACGACGGGACCGGTGACAGCGGCCACCCGGAGCTCCGCTGGCGCCAGGTGGATTAATCAGCCGACCTGGTGTCGAGCACCCTTCCAAGGCATGGCTCAGGAGGATCACGGCATGACACTGGACATCCAGGCCCGAACGGTGGCACACAGTGCCGCCCATCATCATGGCCGGGGCGATCTGGCAAACGCGTGGCAGAGGTTGCGGAACAGGGAACCGCGCGTGCGTATCCGTAATGCGGCCCATCGACTGGGCGTCACCGAGCTGGAGCTGCTGCTCACCGACCCGCCGCACCGCGTCCGCATGCTGGACCCGGAGTTTCAACGCATCTATACCGCACTGTCCCAGCTCGGCCCCGTCATGACGCTGGCACGCAATGACCAGGTCGTGCACGAAACCACCGGCACGGTCGGACAGTTCACGACCGGGAGCAACGGCAACGTCGGATTCTGCCTGGGGGAGATCGACCTGCGCGCGTTCTTCCGGCACTGGGCTTACGGCGTCGCGCTACGGGATGACAGTGCCAGTCGCAACAGGCGCTACAGCCTGCAGTTCTTCGATCGCGCCGGCGCTGCCGTCCACAAGGTCTTTGCGCTGGAAGAAACCGACATGGCGGCGTGGCACCGGTTGGTCTCCCGGTTCACCGCCGTGGATCAGCGCCCGGAGCTGGAGTTCGAGCGGCCATTATCGCGGTCGACAGACCGCGGTGGCGGCAACGTGGATGTCGAGGAGCTGGCTCGCGACTGGAGTGCCCTCACCGATATTCACGAGTTCGGTACCGTGTTGCGCCGTCACGGGATCTGCCGGCTCCACGCCGTGGAACTCATGGATGGCCGCTGGTGCTGGCAGCTGCCGGCTGACAGCCTGGAACGCCTGCTCCATGCCGTGGCGGACACTGCAGTACCGATCATGGCGTTCACGGCGAACCGCGGTCTGGTCCAGATATTCACGGGTTCCGTTCACCGGGTGCGCCGTAGCGGCGAGTGGATCAACATCCTCGACGAGCGTTTCCATCTGCATGCACGCACCTCCGAGATCCAGGCGATCTGGCGGGTGGTACGGCCTTCCGCCGACGGCGACATCACCTCACTGGACTGTTTCAACGCTGCCGGGGACCTGGTGCTTACCATTTTCGGAGAGCGCAGGCCCGGCCATCCGGAGCTCCCCATGTGGCGGGACCACATGCGGTTGCTGGAGGAGCGCTACCGTTGATCCGAACGGCACAACCCGTCGGTGCGCTTCGCGGGGCATGCCGGAATACGGGAACTGATGATGCCAGGCGCCTTCAGGGCGTACTATGGTGCGGACACGGCCGCCGCACGGATACAGCCCATGCCACCCTCCACCCCCCTGGTGTTCAAGGATATTGGCGTAGAACCGTCACCTGCAGAGGGTGGCCGGGCCAAGGCATCCGCCCGCGACCGCCTTCTCCGCGCGGCCGGGGAGCTCTTCTACGAACACGGGATCGGCGCGATCGGCGTGGATGCGATCGTCGAGCGGGCCGGTGTCGCCAAGATGACCCTGTATCGCAATTTCCGCTCCAAGTCGGAGCTGGTATGCGCCTGGCTCGAACGGCGCGATCAAGGGTGGCAGGCGCTCTTCGAGCGCACCGTACTGGCATCGGACCGGGAACCTGGCGACAAGATTCTCGCGATCTTCGATGTCCTTGAGGAGTGGTTCAACTCGGACGATTTCCAGGGGTGCGCATACATCAACGCCGACGCCGAGCGCGTTGACGCCGACGCGCACACGGTCATCCTTCGTCACAAGCAATCGATGCACGACATCTTTCGGACCCTGGCGAAAGAAGCGGGGCTCGATGCTCCCGAAAGCGTCTCCGAACAGCTCTTCCTGCTCATGGAAGGCAGCATGGTCACCGCCCGCGTTCAACGGTCGTCCTGGCCCGCAGCAGCCGCTCGCGCCGCCGCTGCCCGGATCATCGGGCAGTAACAGCCGATGGCCGGGCCACACGCCCCGCGGGCGGTCTGGTGCAACCCGCCGTTCTTCAAAGCCGGACCGGTTACCTTGTACGGGGCGCTTCTGCGTCGACGCCCGTGGGCAGGATGACGAGCAGACTGAGCAAGGCGATGCCGGACAGGATGATCAATACCGCCGTGTAGGCCTCGAGAAGATCAACGCCCAACCCGGCCAGAAGCGGCCCGGTCGCCGCCCCCAGAGCCACCGCGGTATAGACGATCCCCAGAAGCCGCGCCAGCGCGTCCTGACCGAACAGGGTCGCGAGGACGACCGGGGTCAACGCGATATAGGCACCGTAACCGGCCCCGATCACGACCGCGAAGACGACCAGCCAGGTGTAACTGTCCGCCGCCAGGAGCCAGATCAGGAAGCTTGCGCTGATCAGGGCAAAACACCCCTTGTACAGACCGAGCTGTGGCAGACGATCCCCCAGTGGGCCAACGATGAGGCGTCCGATGACACTGGACAGGCCGAGAATTCCCACCAGCCCCGCCGCGTGCACGGGTTCGATACCGGCTGCTTTTGCGGCTGCGGGCAAGTGCACGAAGGGTACGTAGAGAACAACGTTCAGCAACAGCGTTGCCAGATACACGCGAGCGAACCGTCGACTGCGCCACGCCCGCCCGGCCAGGGCCGCGCGCTTCGGCGCCCTTGCAGGCGCCGGGTACAGCAAGCCCGCCATCAGCAGCACCATGGCTACAACAACGGCATAGAGGTCATACACGCCACGCCAGCCGAAGAGCTCGATCAACCACGCGGACAACGGTGGCACCCCGAGCGTCCCGAGGCCGATTCCGGACACGGCGACCCCCAGGGCCATGGCCTGGGAGCGGTCGAACCAGCGGCCCACCGCCGCCACGACCGGCACGTAGATACACCCGACGCCGATACCAACCCCGAGGCCATAGGTCACATAGGCGTGGAGCAATGACGGCGCCCGCGCCGTACCTGCCAGCCCCAGCGCCATGATCAGCCCCCCGGCAATGAGCAGCGGCTTCGGCCCCACCCGGTCGGACAACGGTCCGGAGAGACACCCCAAACCAAAGAAAAGCAGCGAGGTAACGGAGAACAATCCGGCCGCGCTGGCGCTTTGGGCACCGAACTCCTGCGTGATCGAGGAGAAGAACACGCCGTAGCTGTAGGCCACGCCGAATGCGAAGAACAGCGCCACCAACGACAGACCGCAGGCGAACCAGGCGGTGGTGGAGTCGACCCCACGCCGGTCCGGTGCCGCCTCTTCCGGCGTGTTGTCGACAATGCTCATTGCCATTACCCCCCATGGCTCAAACCATGGGCATACGTTACTGACCGGTCTCCCTCATTTGCAAGTGCCTATTTCCGTTTCGATGACGCGGCCGACCGGGTCCCGTGCTCCTCAGCTTGTAAAGCGGATTACGAATCATTATCATTCGCGTCACATTTCATATCTGAACCGGGCTCCCTCAACCCCGCGTCGACCGGACCGACGCCCGGCTGCCGCAAGGCACGCTCACTCCACCATTCAGGGAGGACACAGCATGGAACCGCCCCACAAGGCGCGTATGCTTCCACTCATCTCTCTCTTTCTGGGTGTGAACCTACCGCTGACCACCTCCACGGCGTTAGCCCAGGACGAACAGGCTGCAGCGCTTTCGCCACTGGAGGTCTCTGCCACCCGTAGCCGGGCGGAGGCCGGGCAGACGCCGCAGAAGATGACGGTCATCGACCGCGAACAGATCGAGCAGCAGCTGGCCATCACCAGCGACCGCGGCCAGATCCTGAGCAACCTGATCCCCGGCTACTCGCCCAGCCGCCAGAAGATGACCAACTCCGGGGAGACGTTCCGCGGCCGCTCGCCGCTGGTCATGATCGACGGCGTGCCGCAATCCAATCCGCTCCGTGACAGCTCCCGCGACAGCTACACCGTGGACCTGGACATCATCGAGCGTATCGAGGTGATCCACGGCGCCAGCGCAGAGCACGGCCTGGGCGCCACCGGCGGGGTCATCAACCTCGTGACCAAGAGCGCCGACGGCGGCCCGGTGAACCAGCGGGTGGCGGCCAGCATCACCGCCGGCACCGACCTCTCCTCCGAGGGGCTGGGCCACAAGCTGGGCTATCAGAGCAGCGGCCAGAGGGAGGACTGGGACTACCTGCTGGCCCTGACCCGCCACGAGCACGGCGCCTTCTTCGATGGCGACGGCACGCGCGTCGGCGTCGACCCGGTCCAGGGGGACATTCAGGACTCCACCAGCTACGACATGTTCGGCAAGCTCGGCTACTGGCTGGACGAAAACCAGAACCTGCAGCTGTCCATCAACCGCTTCGAGATGCACAACGACGGCAACTACGCGCTGGTGGACGGCGACCGTGACGCGGGCGAACCAACCACCTCCCGGCGCGGATCACCTGACGGCCAGTCCCCCTACAACCGGGCAGCCACGGCCAACCTGACCTACTCCCACGGCAACTGGCGCGGCAACGAACTGGATGCACAGCTCTACTACCAGCGCTTCCGCGCCCAGTTTGGCAGCTCGCCGCACTTCCCCTACCAGGACGCGGACGGCAACGAACGCCTCGACCAGACCCGCAACGAATCGGACAAACTGGGGGCGAAGTTCACACTGCGCCGGGAGGGCCTGCTCAACAACCGGCTGGGGATCGCCACCGGTCTCGACCTGATACAGGACAAGACCCGACAGACGCTGGTACAGACCAACCGCGACTACGTCCCGGAAACCCGCTACCGCAACATCGCCGCCTTCCTGCAGGGGGAGTTCCAGCTGCTGGAGCCCCTCGCCCTGCACGCCGGCGTACGCCAGGAATACGCCCATCTGGACGTGGACTCGTTCAGCACCATCGATCGCGACGACGTCACCCAGGACAACGTGTCCGTAGGGGGCGGCCAACCCAGCTTTGACGAGACACTGTTCAACGTCGGCCTGGTCTACCAGGCAACGGATTGGGCCCAGCTCTTCGCCAACTACTCGGAAGGCTTCGGCATGCCGGACGTGGGCCGGGTGTTACGCGGCATCGACGAACCTGGGCGCGACGTGGACGAGCTGCTGGAACTCGACCCCATCGTCACCGACAACATCGAGATCGGCACGCGCATCAACTGGCACCCGGTCAACCTGGAGGTGAGCTACTTCCAGTCCAACTCCGACCTGGGGCAGCGGCTGGAGCAGCGGGACGGCGTCTTCGTGGGCCAGCGGGAGAAAACCGAGATCCAGGGCGTGGAAGTCAGCGGTCGCCTGCAGGTCAACGACAGCCACCGCCTCAACGCATCCTGGGCGCGCAGCCGCGGCAAGTCCGACACCACCGGCGACGGCCGCGTGGACACCCGGCTCACCGGCATCGACATCGCCCCGGAGCGCCTGAGCGTGGGCTGGGACGCCGGCTGGACACCCCGGCTCGCCACCCGGCTCCAGGTCAATCACTCGTTCAGCAAGCGCTTCAGCGACCAGCCCAACCCCAACCTGGACCGCTTCGACGGCCACACCCTGGTGGACGCCTCCGTCGCCTACCAGCTTCCGGCGGGCAGCATGCGCCTGGGGGTCGAGAACGTCCTGGACGAGACGTACTTCACCTACTATTCGCAGACCGCGCGGGACGGCGACGACCAGTACTTCCGCGGCCGCGGGCGCACCGTGACCCTGGGCTACAGCCTCGATTTCTAGGCCAAAGACTCCGGAGCAACCACGCCATGACCGCCTGCCGACAGCTCTACGAGGACCACGGCGACTGGCTGTACCGGTTGCTCCGCCGTCGCCTGGGCAACGCAGCGGATGCGGCCGACCTGGCCCACGATGCGTTCCTGCGCCTGCTGGCGCGGCCGCGCCGGTTCGACAGCTTCGATGGTGCCCGTGCGTATCTGAGCACCATGGCCAGGGGGTTGTGTGTGGACCTGTGGCGCCGCCGGGAGATCGAGCAGGCCTACCTGGAGACCCTCGCCGCCGCGCCGGTGCCGGTGGCGCCCTCGGCCGAGCAGCAAACGGCCGTCATCCAGGCCATCGCCGAGATCGATTCCATGCTCCGCACGCTGCCGGACAAGGCCGCCCGCGCCTTCGTGATGGCCATGGTGCTGAACATGACCGACCGGGAAGTCGGGCAGGCACTGGGGGTCTCCGACCGCATGGTGCGCAAGTACGTGGCCCGAGCCATGCTGCACTGCGCCGCCCTGGAGACAGACCTCCTACACGGGGAGCCGTGATCGACCATGTCCGGCCACGACACCCCCGCCACCGAGTCCGTGTCCCACGCCGCCCTGGAGGCCGCCGCGGAATGGTTCGCCCTGTTACGCTCCGCCCCCGCGGACAGCGACCTGCGCGCCCAGTGGCAACAATGGCTGGAGGATGACAACGCGCACCGGGAAGCGTGGCACTACGTGGAGGCCGTCGGTCGCCGATTCCAGGCCTTGCAGGGCACCACGGGCCCGCACACCACGGCGTCCACCCTGGACCGCGTTCGCGGACGCCGGGTCAGCCGGCGCCAGGCCCTGGGCAGCCTGGCGGGCCTGATCGGCACGGGCATGGTGGCCTGGGCCAGCTGGCGTCACACACCACTACCAGGGTTGGTGGCGAACTGGCAGGCGGACTACCGAAGCGCCGTCGGCGAGATACGCCAGGTACGGCTGGACGACGGCAGCCGCCTGTGGCTGAACACCGCCAGCGCCGTCAACACGGCTTTCAGTCCCTCACTGCGCCGGCTGCGCCTGGTTACCGGAGAAATCCTTGTAGAGACCGCCGGCGACCCGGGCCGCCCGTTCATGGTGGACACCGACCACGGCAGTCTGCGCGCCCTGGGGACCCGCTTTACCGTGCGCGGGAATCAGGACGCCACCCAACTGGTCGTGTTCGAGGGCGCGGTGGCCATCAGGCCCGACGGCACCGCCGGGGAAACCGTGGTGCACGCCGGTGAGCAGGCCCGCTTCAATAGGGATGGCCTACTCTCCCGTGGCACGGCCGACGCGACCCACGATGCGTGGTCCCGGGGCGTGATCCTCGCTCGCGACACGCCCCTGGACGAGCTCGTCGCCGAGCTGGCCCGCTATCAACGGGGTCATCTCGGTGTGGACCCGGACGTCGCCGGCCTGCGGGTTGTCGGCGGCTACCCGGCACAGGACACGGAGCGGTCCCTGGCCATGCTGGCCGACGTCCTCCCGATCACCATCCACCGTCCCCTTCCCTGGTGGACCACCATCAAGGCCGCCAACGACTCTCCTCCGTAACGCCCCGCGGTTCCGGGTTTGCCTTCCCCGTTCGATTCCCAGGACAGAAGCGCACGTCCCACGATCACCACCGACGAGGAGAGTCAACGCCGTGAACCCGTCCAAGCGACAGCCACGCCAACAGCGGAACGCCCTCACGCTGGCCGCCTGCCTGACCTGCGCAGCGGCGATAGCGCTCCCGATCCCGGCAATCGCACAGACCGAACCCGCGACCGAGGCCGCCCAGAGCGAAACCCGCAACTACGACATCCCCGCCGGCCCGCTGGATCAGGCACTCAGCCACTTCATCAGCACATCGGGCGTTTACCTGGCGGGGATCGCCGAGTTGACCGAGGACCGTCACACCCAGGGCGTGCGCGGCGACTACACCGTCCACGAAGCGCTGGAACGGCTGCTGGCCGACACGGGCCTCCGGTATCGGGAGACGGATACCGGCACTCTGGCCCTCGAGCGTGTTCCCGATACCGGGAGCATCCAGCTGGCACCAATCGGTGTCACGGCATCGACCCCTGGTTTCACGACCGAAGGCTCCGACAGCTACACCTCGAGTGAGGTCACCATCGGCCGCGGCCGTCAGCGCGTCCGCGATATTCCCCAGTCCGTCAGCGTCGTTACCCGGGAACGCATGGATGACCAGGCCGCCACTACCCTGGCCGACGCCATGGAACACACCGCAGGCATGACGGTGGAGCGATCCGGCCCCAACGCGTTCAACTTCACCTCCCGGGGGTACCCCATCGGCACGCTGCTGATCGACGGCAGCCCGATCCGCAACCAGCTCGGCGTCCGCGATGTGGGATTCGATACCGCCATCGCGGATCGCGTGGAGGTCCTGCGGGGCCCCACCGGCCTTCTACAGGGCTCGGGGGAACCCAGCGGCAGCATCAACCTGGCGCGAAAACGTGCCCTGGAGACCCCCGGCGTTGACCTGACCGCGTCGGCCGGCTCCTGGGACGCCTACCGGGGTGAGCTGGACGTCACGGGTGCCATCGACGAGTCCGGCCGCCTTCGTGGGCGGGCCGTGCTGGTCTACGACGACCGCAACTCCTACATCGACCACGTCTACGCCACCCGCAGGATGGGCTACGGCACCCTGGAATACGACCTGTCCTCCGCGGCGACGGCATCCGCCGGGTTCATCATCCAGGACGGCGAATCGCGCTCCCACTTCGGCATTCCCAACCGCTCGGACGGCGAGCTGATGGACGTCAGCCGCTCCACCTACCTGGGCGCCCGCTGGGACCGCCGGGATGAGCGCATCGAGCGCTACTTCGCCGAACTCGACGTGGCGCTGGACAATGGCGCGGACCTGCACCTGCACGCCAGCCACACGGAACGGCGATCGGAGATGATGCAAAGCAGCGCCGGCTCTTCGTTCGTGGAGCCCGGCTCCAGCACCGCCGAGTTCTTCCAGTGGGCGGAAGATGCCACCTACCAGGATCAGTTCGTCGACGCCTACCTGACCACCCCCGTGGACCTGCTGGGCCGGGTTCATCAACTCACGGTCGGCGCCAGCCACCGCATCAGCGACCACCAGTTCGACTGGGGCTCCGGCGACCCCCAGTACATCGAGCGGGACATCACCGCCCCGGACCGGAGCACCCCCCGACCGTCGTTCGAGTTCGCGCCAAGCGCCGACAACAAGACCGATGAGACAGGTCTGTACACCCAGGGGCGCTTTCATGTCACCGACTCCACAGCAGTCATCGGCGGGGGACGACTGACCTGGTGGAACACGCGAGACCGGCTGAACCCGGACAACAGCTACCGCATCAACCGGGAGTTCACGCCCTATGCGGGCGTGATCCAGGACATTTCCCCGGCGCTATCGCTTTACGGCAGCTACAGCAGCATCTTCCAGCCGCAGACGGCGCAGGATGCCGACGGCGACAGCCTGCAACCGCGCACCGGCAACCAGGTGGAGCTGGGCATCAAAGGGGAACACTTCGGCCAGCAGCTCAACTGGCACGCCGCGGCATTCCGGATCACCGACGAGGACCGCGCCGTGGCCCACCCCGATACGCCCGGGGCATCGGTGGCTGCCGGCAAGGCGCGCAGCGAAGGCGTGGAACTGGAGATCGCCGGCGAGCTGCTCCCGCGCTGGGACATTACGGCGGGATACGCCTACACCCGAACGGAATACCTGCGGGACCCGGATCAGGAGGGGCTTGCCCTCTCTCCCGAGACACCGCGACACAACCTCAACCTGTGGACCCGCTACCGCTTTTCCGATAACCGGGACCGGGGCTGGCGGGTGGGCGCCGGACTGCGTACGACCAGCGGCGTCTATGCCGAGAGCGGCGACACCCGCTGGTCCCAGGGTGGATACACGCTGGTGTCGGCCATGGCCGGCTACCGCTTCAACCCGCACCTGGATCTCGCCCTCAACGGCAGGAACCTCACCGACCGGAAGTACTACGCCCGCGTGGCCGGCAACACCCGTGGCAGTCATTACGGGGAGCCGCGCAACGTCATGCTTACCTTGCGGTACACGCACTAACCCGCCCAGGACGATGCCGGCCCTCGGGTGGCCGGCATCGTCCTGGGCACACGTGGAGAATCCGCTGGTGCGGTTCCCCTTTTTCGTTCCCGAGTGGCAACAACCCTGACAACCCATTCAGCCGAAGCACACGTCCCAGGGGGGAACCATGCCAGCGACCCACTCGACCGCCGCGGGCCGATCTGCGCGCAAACGCAGTATCATTGCATTCGCCGTGCTCACCATCGGCCTGCAGCCCACACTGCCGTCCTACGCCGAGACCCAGGACTCCGCGACACAATCCACCCGCCAGTACGCCATCTCTGCCGGTCCGCTCGGCGAGGTGCTGAATACCTTCGCCGACCAGACCGGCCTCCTCCTCTCCGGCGACGCCAGCCTGACCGACGGCAAGCACAGCGCTGGCCTCCAGGGCAGCCACACCCCGCGCGAGGGACTGGACCACCTGCTGGCCGATACCGGTCTGCAAGCGCGTTTCACGGATGCAAGGACGGTTGCCCTTGAACGCAGTACGGATCGGGCCAGCGTGCAGCTGGATGCAGTGACGGTTCATGGCACCCTCCAATCACGCTACGAAAGCAGCTACGCCGACACCCTGCTGCGCCTGCCGCGAGACGTGGAAGACACCCCGCGCATCATCGATGTCATACCGGAGCAGCTATTGCTGGACCAGCAGGCGCGGGAAATGGCAGACGCCTACCGTTTTGCGCCCAATGTGATCAGCGGCGACGGTTTCGGGGGCACGCTGGAGGATTACTTCATCCGTGGCTTTCGCCGCAGCGAGAACATCTACCGCAACGGCGTCCCGCTGAACTACAGCGGGCGCATCGACCCGGCCACCGTGGACAGCATTCAGGTGCTGAAGGGCCCGTCGGCCGATATCGGCCGCATGCCACCCGGCGGCCTCATCAACGTGGAAACCAAGCGCCCCGAGTACACCCCCAGGGGCTCGGTCAGCACCATGTTCGACGAGCACGGCCAGCGCCGAGCCGTGGCGGACCTGACCGGGCCGGCGGGTGACAACTTCGCCTACCGGGTGACTACGGCCGCTGAGGACAGCGACACTTTCCGCGATTCCACCGTGGACCGCCAGTTCATCTCCTCTTCCCTCAGCTGGCTGGGGAGCAGCGGCATCAGCCTGGACCTGAACCACGAGTACTCCCGCGATCGCCGCGATCTGGACCGGGGCTTCGTTACCGTGCCCAGGGCCAACTCCCGCCGACGCATCGCCAGCGGCTCGCCGGACAAGCGCTTTGACGACCCCGGCCTGAACGAGCGGGACGCGGAGTATCACCTGGTGGAACTGGACCTGCACGTGCCGCTGGCCGACCCCGCGTGGGCGGCGGAAACCAAGCTGCTCTATGTACGGGAGACCAGCGACGACATCCGCGTCGAGGTCAATGATGTTTCCGAGAGCGGCGAACTCACCCGCACGGTCACCAGCAACCAGGACCGTGAGCGGGCCACCGCCTTCGCCCGGCTGCAGCTCACCGGCGAACTGGACTACCGCATCCCCACCCGGCTGGCCATCGGTACCGAGTTCCGCCAGGACGACCTGGATCATACCTTTGCCGCCGGGGCGCCGCAGACCGGGGGAACCGTCCGCAACCCCGGCTCTCACACCATCGTCAACGACATCGACAACCCCAGTTTCCTCTCCGACCAGGAGACCACGCAGCGCAACTATGGCATTTTCGCCACCACCGCCTTCGACCTGACCGAGAACCTGGCCCTGGATCTCGGCTTGCGTTACGAGGCGTTCTCCGGGACCCACGAGGCCGATCTGGCTGTAACAGGCGAAAGCACCCGCAACGATCCCTCCACCCGGACCAAACTCACCAAGGGCGCCGGTCTGCTGTGGCAGGTGGCACCGCAACTGGCACTGTTCACCAACTACGCCGACACCTTCGAGCCGCAGAGCCTCTCCAGTGGCGACAGCCGGGTGGTGAGCATGCCGCCGGAGGAAGGTCGGCAGTACGAGATTGGCGTCCGCTGGCGCTCCCCGGAAGACGGCTACCACGTCACCACATCGGTGTTCGATATCCGCCAGGACAACGTGGTGGAAACCGTGGACGGCGATCCCCAACTCACCGGTGAAGTGTCCTCCCGCGGCGCGGAAGTCTCCGTAGTGGCCGCCCCGGCGCAAGGGTTCAATCTGCGCGGCGCCGTGGGCGTGCTGGACACCGAGATCAACAGCAACAACGCGACGACCCACGGCAACCGGCCTGGAAACGTCCCCACGCTCACCGGCCACATCTGGGCCAGCTACGAGATCCAGAATCCCGACAGTCCGCTACGCGGCCTGGGCATGGGCGCCGGTCTCACCCACGTGGGTGACCGCTACGGCGACAACGCCCACACCTGGAGCCTGGGCAGCTACACCCTGGTTGATGCCGGGCTGTGGTACTACCTGCCACTCGGCGAGCGCACCCGCCTGCGACTGGACGCCGGGGTGAAGAACCTCACGGATGAGCGGCATTTCACCGCCTCCGGCGGCAACTTCCGGGTCGCCCCGGGCGCCCCGAGAACCGTCTTCGGCAGCGCACGGCTGGAGTTCTGATTGCTTCCCCCGAGCCGACAACGACTCTGGCCCTGCTGCGCTCTGGTGCTGGCGGTTCTGGCCGGAGCGGCGCCTGACGCCCGCTCCGGCCTGGCCGACGACAACGCCGTGACCCGGGCCGGTGACGCCTTCGGTTTCACCGTGGGCACGAACTCCGTGGGCCTGTACAGCGCCAGCTCCACGCGTGGATTCAGCCCGATCCGGGCGGGTAATGTACGGTTGAACGGGCTGTACTTCGACCAGCGCGGCACCCTGCCCGGCACCCTGGTGGACACCAGCGCCATCCGGGTTGGCCTGACCGCCTTCGACGAACCGCTGCCCGCACCCAGCGGTATTGCCGATTACCGCACCCGACGCCTCCAGGGGGGCTCCACCGGGCGGGTGCGCTTGGCCCGGGAGAGCTTCGGCTCCCCGGTCGCCGAGGCGGACGTACGCGTTGGCCGGGCCGACGGCGCATCGGTGACCGCCGCCGTCCGCCACGCCCCGGATGCCCGTCAGGACGGTGGCAGCAACTACCGCATGCTGGACGCGACCCTGGCCCCGACGCTGCGGTGGGGGCAGAGCAACGAAGCCGGCCTGCTCCTGTCCCGGCGCCAGTACCGCAGCTACGAGGAAGAGCTGCACTACTACCCGGAAGGAAATACCGCCCCGCCCGAGATCCGCCGACGCAAGCAACGACAGCAGTCCTGGCACCGTAACGACGGCGTCTCGGAAGTGCTCGGTGGCTTTCTGAGCACGGCACCAGCGGCAGACTGGCAACTCCGCGGCGGTGTATTCCATGCCGCTGCCCGTCGGCCTGCGTCCTACTTCGAATACCTCACCGAGGTCACGCCGGACGGCCTGGGCACCCCCATGGTCCGTCGTTCTCCGGAACAGTCGGATCGTGCCTGGTCGGGCGAGACCCAACTGAGCCGCGACCTGATCGGGGAATCGTTCTCCCTTCGCCTCACCGGCCTGGTCCGGTTTCGCTCCGCCACGACCCGCTCCGGCGCGCCCAGCTTTGCGCAGCTGGACGAGGACCCCATCGCCATCGACGGCATGCCACCGGATTACGCGGAGCCGGACTGGCAGAGCACACCCACCGACCGCGACCGCGTTCAGCAGCTCGGCGGCGGACTCGCTGCGCAGCTGGCCTGGCGCGACCGGGTCCGGCTGAACGCCGGCCTGCAGCGGGCGGACTATCGCAAAACCGTCACCTTCGGCACTGGCGAGCGCTCCTCGGTGGAGTCACGGCCTCTGCTCTGGAACATGGGGGCGGCCGTGCGGCTGAACCGGACACTCACCGGGTACGCCGGCGTCACCCGCGGGCTGGAGGAAAGCGGCTCGGCCCCGTTCACGGCCAGGAACGCCAATGCCGTGCTGCCGGCTGCACGCACCCGACAACAGGACGCGGGCCTGGAGTGGCAGCCGTCCCCGAACCTGCAGGTGATCGCCGGCGTGTTCCGGATCCGACGCCCCTACGCCGGCCTGGACACCGACGATACCTACCGCTTCCTGGGCGACCTGGAAAACGACGGGGTGGAGATCTCCGCCACGGCCAACCCGATTCCGGGGCTGACGGTGGTGGCCGGCGGGCTATACCAGCGCCCCCGGCGCGACGATGACCAGCCACTGCTGGGCCAGGCCAGACACCAGCTCGACCTCTCCCTGGACTACGCCCTGCGCTCGGTGCCCGGCCTGTCCATCAACAGCCGCCTGAGCCGAACGGGTGGCTACCGCGCCGGCCGTGACGGCCAGCTCCGCCTGTCGCGCACGGATCTGGACCTCGGCGCCCGCTACCGTCTCTGGGACGGCAGCACCCGCGCGAGCCTGAACGGCCGGGTCATCAACGTCCTCGACAACTTCGCCTGGAATGCCGCCAGCGACGGCGGCCTGGACCACTCCCCGCCCCGGACATGGGAAATGGCGCTGACCGTGGACTTCTAGGTGACTGAAACCTCCTGTGAACGGGGCTGTCGCTTTTTGACGCATCGACGGGACTCGGCTATATTAATGCGATTAATTCCTATTCGCGTCACAAGCCGGGATACCGAATGCGTGCAGCCAGCCCGGGCACGGGGCAACCCGTATCCAGCATTTACCTGGAACACCACTCCTGGCTACTCAACTGGTTGCGTCTGCGTCTGGGCTGTGCGGATACCGCCGCAGACCTGGCGCAGGACGCCTTCCTGCGGCTACTCCAGAGACAGCATCAAGGCGACCATGCTCGTCGGCCCCGCGCCTACCTGACAACCATTGCCCATGGCCTGGTGGTGAATCACTGGCGTCGCCGGGACATCGAACGCGCCTATCAGGAAGCACTTGCACAACGCCCCGAGCCCGTCACCCCCTCGCCGGAAGAGCACCATCTGATCCTGGAGGCCCTGTACGAGATCGAGGCCATGTTCCGCACCCTGCCCGGACGCGTGCGGCGCGCCTTCCTGTTGTCCGTGCTGGACGGCCTGACATACCGGGAAATCGGCAACGAACTGGGCGTTTCCGAGCGCATGGTGAAAAAGTACATGGCCCAGGCAATGCTCCAGTGCCTGACCTTCCGGGACTAGAGCCTGCCCATGTCCGACTCTCCCCCCCACACATCCCTGCGATTCGAGGTGCTGGAACAGGCTGCCGAATGGTTCGCCACCCTTCGTGCCGAAGACGCGACCGAGTCGGACCGCGCGCGGTGGCGGGAATGGCTTCAGACCAGCTCCGAGCACCAGCGGGCGTGGGCGCGGGTGGAGGCCATGGAGCAGCAGTTCCGCCGGCTTCAGGGAGAACCGGTGGAGGCCACCCTGAATGCGGCCGGTGCCACCCGCCGCCAAGTTCTCAAGGGGCTGGCGGCAATGGCACTCGGCGGCCCGTTGCTCTGGGCCACGGTGAGGCACGCTCCGTTGGCGGAGTGGACAGCAGACCACCGCACGGCGGTGGGTGAGGTCCGCGAGGTCCAACTGGCCGATGGCACGCGGCTGTGGCTGAACACCGACACGGCCGTCAACATCCGGTTCGACCATCAACAGCGGACCGTGGAACTGGTCTCCGGCGAGATCCTCGTGGAGACATCACCCGACCTCCGGACGCCCCCGCGGCCGCTGCAGGTCTCCACCTCGCAGGGGACTCTGCGTCCGGCCGGGACCCGGTTCTCCGCCCACGACCAGGGCGACGCCATCGCCGTGCGTGTCGAGGCCGGCGCCGTTCACCTGGCACCCACGAGAGAGCCCGGCACCAGCAAGCGGCTGGAGGCCGGCAAGCAGGCCCGGCTGACCGACAGGCGCGTGGAGAGCCCGGAGCCGCTGGCCGCCAACCTGGGCTGGCATAACGGCGTATTGCGGGCCAACGGCATGCCCCTGGGCGACTTCCTGGACCAGCTCGGCCGCTACCGGCCCGGCTACCTCGGTTACAGCCACGAGGTGGCAGACCTCACCCTGATGGGCGTCTACCCACTGGACGACACCGACCGCGTCCTGACGGCCCTGGAGAACGCGTTGCCGATCACGGTGCGGCGCACCACCCCCTGGTGGGTCCGGGTGGACATACACCGGACATGATCTGCCGGTTCCCCTTTTTCGTTCCTGCTTGGCAATCCCCCTGACAACCCAATCAATCCAGACACCCTTTGCAGGGGGGGGCCATGCAAGCGAACCAGTCATCCGGGGAACGTCAGCCCATCCTCAGGCTCAGCGCAATCGTGTTGGCATTGCTCGCCGTCAGCCTGCAGCCTGCCCTGCCGGCAAGCGCCCAGACCCAGGACGCCGCGACGGAGTCCACCCGCCAGTACGCGATCGCCGCCGGCCCGCTCGGCGAGGTGCTGAATACGTTTGCCGACCAGGCCGGCCTGCTGCTATCCGCCGACGCCAACCTGACCGACGGCAAACACAGCGACGGACTCCAGGGCAGCTACACGCCGCGCGAGGGCATGAACCGCCTGCTGACCGGCAGCGGACTGCGGGCCCGGTTCGTGGACGGAGACACCGTGACCCTGGAGGCCGCTCCGACGAGCGGCGCGGTCCAGCTTGAGCCGTTGGGAGTCGTTGCCGCGACGGAAAACCCCTGGGGGCCCGCCGACGGCTTCGTGGCCCGTCGCAGCGCCACCGCCACCAAGACCGACACGCCGCTGGCCGAGACACCGCAGTCCGTCTCGGTGATGACGCGGGAACAGATTGAGGCGCAGGGAGCCGACTCCCTGGACAAGGCCATCCGTTACACCGCCGGTGCCTTCTCCCCCGGCGGGGGCAATAGCGGAACCGCCGGGACACTGCTGCATATGCGCGGTTTCCATTCCGGTGGTGCCAGTGGTGGCGGCGGTAGTCTCTACCTGGACGGTCGCCGATTCCCGATCAACTCCATCACCGGAGCGCAGGAGCCCTTTCTCTATGAACGTATCGAGGTACTGAAAGGCCCGGCCTCCGTTCTCTATGGCCAGGCGCGCCCGGGCGGCATCATCAATCTGGTAAGCAAACGCCCCACCAGCGAGCCACTGCGGGAAATCGGCCTGCAGGTGGGGAGCTGGAACCGGCAGCGCGCCACCGTGGACGTCGGTGGCCCGGTCACCGAGGACGGCAGCGTGGGCTACCGCATCACGGGGTTAATGCAGGACAGCGACACCATGATCTCGGAGATTCCCGACGACCGGAAGGCGGTGTCGGCAGCCGTGGACTGGCACGCCACCGACCGTACCACGCTCACGTTCCTGGCCTCGCTCCACGACAGTGAGACCGCCTACAACTACGGCAAACCGTACGACGGCTCCGTGCAGCCCAACCCCAACGGCCGGATCGATCGGGACCTGTTCGTCGGCGAGCCCGGTTTCGACGGCCTGGACGCGACGCGTTACACCCTGGGATACCGGCTGGAACACGCGTTCAACGACACCTGGACCGCCCGGCACAACCTGCTCTGGTATGACACCGAAACCGACTGGGCCTTCCACTCCATCAGCAACCGCACCGATGACACCACCCGGCGGCTGGTGGACCGCAGCGTCCAGCACCGGATCGACGAGGAAAACGGCGTAACCGTCGACAACCACGTGCAGGCGCGTTGGCAACACGGCCGCTTCCAGCATACCAGCCTGCTGGGCGTGGACTTCCGCAACTCCGAGTTCCGGCAGCGTGTGTGGGCCGGCACCAACCAGCCGCTGGACGTCTTCAACCCGGAATACGGCCATCAGCCAACCCTGAGCGATGACGTCGCGCGGGCCACCAGCATCGACTACAGCCATCTGGGCATCTACGCCCAGAACCAGGTCACGTTCGATGATCGCTGGGTCTTCCTGCTGGGCGGCCGCTGGGATGATGCGGAGCTCAAGGACCGCCAAACCGCCGCCGACGGCAGCCGTGACCGGCAGACGGCCGGAATCAGCGATTTCACCTGGCGCACCGGCCTGATCTACCTGTTCGACAATGGCCTGGCGCCCTACGCGAGCTATAGCGAATCGTTCGAGCCGGTCACCGGCGCAGACGCCTCCGGCAACCGCTTCGACCCCACCACTGGCCAGCAGTACGAAGTGGGGATCAAGTACGAGCCGGACGGCTACAACGCCTCGCTTACCGTGGCGGCGTACGAACTCACGCAACAGGACGTACAGACAGCGGACCTGGACAATCCCGGGTTTTCCGTGCAGACCGGTGAGGTGCGATCTCGCGGCTTCGAGGTGGAAGGCCGTGCCCACATCGGCAACAGCCTGGATCTGATCGCCGCCTATGCATACACCGACAATGAAGTCACCGAAAGCAACGATGATGACCTTGGCAACACTACCGCAGCGGTGCCAAAGCACACCGCCTCACTCTGGGCCGATTACTACGTTCTCGGCGGCCCGGCGCAGGGCCTGAGCGTGGGTGGCGGCATTCGCCACGTGGGGCGGACCTTCAACAATGACAACACCGCCAGGGTGCCCTCCTACACCGTCTACGACGCCGCCCTGCGTTACCGGATCGACCGGCTGCGGCTCAGCGTTCACGTCAATAACCTGTTCGACAAGAATTACGTGGAAGCCTGCACCTTCGCCTGTTTCCACGGCGACGAACGCAATTTCACCCTGGGCATGAACTACGACTGGTAGCCACTGCCCGCGGCCCCTTGGCTGATCGGCGTATTGCCAGGGGGCCGGTATTTCCCGATGGCCCGTAAGGATCAGCCCTCCAGCCAGCGCTCGAAGGCCTGTGCCTGCTCCTCGACGGGCGCGTAGTACACCAGCCGCAGATGACGGTCCTCATCGACGGTGAGGGTCATGTGCTCCAGCTCCACGGTTCCGAGTCCGTCGAGGGAGAACGCCCGCACACCACGGCACGGCGCACTCATGTCATGCCGGTGCCACCAGGACCGGAACTCCGGCACCGCATGCCGCAGATCCGCCACCAGCGCCTTGATGGCACTGTCGTCCGGGGCCCGGGTGAAATCCCGCCGAAAGCTGGACAGCATATGCGGCGCCTGCGTCTCCCAGTCGTGAAACAGGGTGCGCGTGCGTGGATCCATGAACAGCAACCAAAGCAGGTTGCGCTGCTCCGGCGGGTGAGCGGAGAAACCGAACAGCCGGTCGGCGGCCGGGTTCCAGGCGAGGACATCCCAGCGCAGGTTCAGCACGTACGCGGGGCGAGGCGCAAGGTCTGCCAGCAAGCGATGAACCAGGGCCGGCAGGGTGCACCAGGTACGCGCCTGCTCGGTCGGCGGCCGCTGGTGCGCCAGCAGGTAGAGGTGCCGCCGTTCCGTGGCATCCAGCCGGAATACCCGCGCCAGGTTGTCCAGAAAGGTCGCGGACACACCGATGTCGCGCCCCTGCTCCAGCCAGGTGTACCAGGTGACCCCCACCCCGGCGAGCGCGGCCACTTCTTCCCGCCGCAGGCCCGGCGTTCGCCGCCGCCCGCCCGCGGGCAGGCCCGCGTCTTCCGGCGAACGACGTTCGCGGCAACGACGGAGGAATTCCGAGAGTTCGGTTCGGGTGCGCCTGAGATCCTGAGTCGAGGTCATGCATTTACCACTGGTAATAGGATAAATGGATAAATTGTAACAGTCTTTACAAGTCCGCAGCATGCGCTTGCCGCCGTTTGTTCCAGCGGTTCCAGTCACACCACCCGGAGAAAGCGCATGCTCGATAACCGCACCCTGTCCATTACCCTGATCGCCATCGGGGCGTTTGCACTGGGCATGGCATCCTACGTCACTGCCGGACTCATCCCGCTGATCGAAGCGGATTTCGCCGTGTCGGTCGCGCTCGCGGCGCAGCTGGTCACTGCCTTTACCCTCGCCTACGGGCTGGGCTCCCCCCTGGTGGTTGCCCTGCTTCCTGCCCATTGGCAGCGCACCGGACTCATGCTCTCCCTCCTGGTCTTCGTCATCGCCAATGCCGGCAGCGCCCTGGCTCCGGATATCACGAGCCTGATCCTCCTGCGGGCGATTGCGGGAACGGCGGCCGGGGTCTATCTGGCCATCGGTATCGCGGCAGCGGCGACACTGGCCGGCGCGCAGGGCCGGGGAAAAGCCATCGCCATGATCATGGGCGGCATGGCCAGCGGCACGGTACTCGGGGTGCCGGGCGGGTTGCTTCTGGCCGAGCGACTGGGGTGGCAGGCGGCGCTGTGGCTGGTGGCCGCGCTCGGTCTGGCAGCCTTGCTGGGCCTGCTCGCCAAGCTGCCACGTCTGTCTCAGCCGCCGGCGGAGCCCCTGGGCCGCAAACTGCGCATTCTGGCTGATGGGCGGGTGCTCGCCGTGCTCTCCGTCTCGCTGCTGGCGGCCGTTGCCAGCCTGGGCATGTATACCTTCATCGCCCCGTTCATGACCGCACCGGAGCACGGTGGCGTATCCTCCGTTACGCCCTACCTGTGGGTCTGGGGCATTGGCGGCGTCGTCGGCAGCTTTCTGGTCGCCCTGGCAGCGGACCGCATCCCGGGACCACGCCTGGCGCTGGGCATCATGGTAGCCCTGGCAGCGTCGCTGTTCGCCCTGCCACTGTCCGCCGCCGTTCACCCCTGGATCACGCTGGCACCCATTGCACTCTGGGGGGCCGTGGGATGGGCCCTGCAAGTCCCCCAGAATGGTGAATTGCTGCGCCTGCGCCAGCACACCGGCGACGGTGACCTGGCCGTGGCGCTGAACGAATCCGCCCTGTACCTGGGCAGCGCGCTGGGTGCCGCCGTGGGAGGACTGGCCTTCGCCATGCAGATGCACTCCCGGACACTGGCCATCGGCGCTGGCCTGATTGCCACCGTGGGCGCCCTGATCCAGATCGCCTATGCGAGAGCCCGAGCCTCGGAGACGCACAATGAAGCGAAAACCCCGGATGCACCGGACTCGCCCTGACCGTCTCCGGACCTCCGTTACCACGAGCGGCCTTGAACCGATGATTGACCCATCGAACGCGATAAACAATAATGAGAATGATTCGTATTCGTTGACCATTCATATCCATGTCGCACTCGTTGGCTCCGGCTGTCCGACAACACGCAGGGACGCTCTATCGCGACCACCATCGCTGGCTGCTGGGCTGGTTGCGGTCGCGGCTGGGTTGTCCGGAGCGGGCGGCGGACTTCGCCCATGACACCTTCTACCGTGTACTCACCCGCCCGCGTTCGGAGCCGGTGGAACAGCCGCGCGCGTTTCTCACCCGTATCGCGACACGGCTGATGATCGACGAAAGCCGCCGTTCGCGGCTGGAGCGGGCCTGGCTGGAGGCGCAGGCGGCGTTCATGGAGGAACACGGCACCGCCCCCTCCCCGGCGGATCTCACGGAACTGCTGGACACGCTGGAAACCGTCGCCCGTCTGCTGGAGGGGCTGCCGGACAAACCCCGCCGTGCCTTTCTCATGAGTCGCCTGGACGGCCTGCCACAGGCGGACATCGCCGCGGCGCTGGGCGTGACGGTGAGCATGGTGAAAAAGTACCTGGCCCGGGCGCTGCTGCATTGTCACCGGGCGCTGCAGGACGACACCCCATGAGCACACCCACCGCCGGACGGAACCCGAGCGGGGCCGCCATCCCCGATCACCTCCTGGAGGAGGCGGCCGAGTGGCGGGTCCAACTTGACGATCCGGCACTGCCCACGGAGACGCGCGAAGCGTTCCGGCACTGGCTTCAGCACCACCCCGCCCATGAACAAGCCTGGCAGGCCATCAATGCTACCTGGGACGCGCTGGCGGGCGTGGGCGGCCCCGGCGCCGGACAGGCGCTGGAGCACACCTTCGAGGAGGAACAGCGGGACATCCGCCGCTGGCTGGGCCGGAGCGCGGGCGTGCTGCTGTTGCTGCTGGCCCTGGCACCGCTGATCTGGCTTGTCAGCGGCATCCCGTCACCGGGCCACCTGCTCGCCGACCACCACACCACCGTGGGCGAAACACGCACCGTGGAGCTGTCCGACGGCAGCCGCCTGATTCTGAATACCGCCACCGCAGTGGACATCCGCTTCGACGAACAACGCCGGCAGATCCTCCTGCGCCGCGGGGAGATCCACCTGACGGCGGCGCAGGACGATCAGCGCCCCCTGGAAGTGGTCACCGACGAGGGCCGCGCGCGGGCACTGGGCACACGCTTCGGCGTCCGGCGCATGGACGGCGGCGGCGCCACGCGCGTCACCGTCCAGCACTCCCGCGTGCGGGTCTGCGCTGTTGACGGCAGCCATTGCCGGGAACTGCACCGTGGCCAGCAGTCGGAGACCGACGGCCACCGCGTCACGGCCCCGGTGTCCGTGGATCCGGATGCCTCCGCCGCCTGGACTACCGGCCGCCTGGTGCTGGACGACGCGCCCGTTACCGAGGTGCTGGCCGAGCTTGGCCGCCACCACCGGGGCCTGTTCCGGGTCGACCATGCCGCCCTCCGGGACGTCCGTATGTCGGGTGTCATCCCCCTGCACGACACCGACCAGGCCCTCCAGGCACTGGAGTCCACGTTGCCGCTGCGGGTTCAGCGCTTTACCCCATGGGTGATCCATGTCTCCCATGCGCGCTGACCGAGGCTGTCGGAAGGCGTTTCCGGCTGACTGTCCCTTTCCCGTTCTCGTTCGTCTCCCCCTGCAAGAGCAACCAACGCATGGGGGGTATCACACGATGCGGACAGCAAACCGCAGGATATGGGCAAGCGCACTGGCGCTGGCAGTGGGGGTTGTCGCCCCCGGAGGACACCTCCTGCTTGTCAAGTCGGTTCACGCGCAGGAGACGGAAGCCGAGCAGGCCGTGCACCGGTTCGACATCCAGGCCGGGCCACTGTCCGCGGCACTGAACCGGTTGGCGGAGCAGGCGGGGCTGACGCTGAGCTACGACCCGTCGCTGACGGCCGGGAAGCACACCGGCGGGTTACAGGGAGAACACACCTCTGCCGACGCACTGCAGCGGCTGCTGGCTGACACCGGTCTCACCGCCCGGTTCGATGGCGCCAGTACCGTCTCGCTGGAACGCAACACCGCCTCCGACAGCACCCGACTCGCTCCACTCGGTGTCAGCGGCTTCATGGAAGACCCATACGGTTCCGTTGACGGCTACGCCGCCCGGCGCAGCGGCACCGCCATGAAGTCAGACATCCCCATTATCGATACCCCGGCTTCCATCCAGGTGGTGCCAAGAGACGTGATCGACGACCAGAACGCCCAGAGGCTCGAGGACGTGGCACGCAATGTCAGTGGCGTACAGTTCGGTGGTTCCAACGGAAACCGGAGCGACAACGTCAACGTCCGCGGCTTTTCCACCGGCCGATTCGCCAAGGACGGCTTCCTGTCCGCCTCCACATTCGGTGACGCCGGATTCCTCAACCTGGCCAATATCGAACGCGTGGAGGTGCTCAAGGGCCCGGCAACCGTGCTCTATGGGCAGAACGAACCCGGCGGCCTGATCAACCTGGTCACGAAGAAGCCGCAGCCGGACCCCTTCTACGATTTCACGGGCACGTACGGCCGATTCGACTTCTATCGCGGTGAAGCGGATGTGAACCAGCCCCTGAATGAGGACGGCACGGTGCTGGCCCGGCTTTCCGGCGCCTACCAGGAGTCGGACAGTTTCCGCGACTACTTCCGGACCACACGCCGGGCCCAGATCGCGCCGTCGCTGCGGTGGCTGGCCTCGGACCGCACCACCGTGGACCTGCAGCTGGAGTACTACGAGCAGGATCAGCAGTCCGATCGCGGTGTGCCCGTGGTGGACGGCCGCCCCATGGCCCTGCCCCGGAGCCGCTACCTCGGCAGCCGGGATGACCGCGCCAAGATGGACGAGGTGCGACTCCACGCCGTGGTCGAACATGCGTTCCAAAACGGCTGGGAGCTGCGAACCCTGGCTCGTTACGCGGACACCAGTGCCCGGTTCCTCAGTTCACACCCCATGGGGCTGGAGCCGGACAACCGCACGCTCAACCGCCTGTTCTACGACATGGATCAGGAGTACCAGAACTACGGCCTGCAGACGAACCTGAGCCGCGAGCTGCGCACAGGCGCCGTCTCCCATCAGCTGCTGGTGGGGGCGGACGCCAACCTGACCCGCTTCGACTCGGAGAACCACACCGCACCCATTGACCCCATCGACATCCACAACCCCGACTACAGCGCGCAGCCAGGCGCGTACGACGACCCGAGTCTGCAGGACCGCCGGGTCGACTTCTACGGCATCTACCTGCAGAACCTGATGTCCTTCGGCGAGCACTGGAAGGTCTTGCTCGGGGCGCGCTACGACCAGGCGACCACGCGCTTCTTCCAGGACGGCGACACGGTGACGGACGAAACCGCCAGCGAGCTGTCACCCCGGGCCGGCGTGGTCTTCCAGCCCTGGGATCATTCAACGCTCTACGCCAGCTACACCACGTCGTTCCAGCCCCAGCTCTCCGGGGAGACGGCGTCGGGAGACGCGTTCGAGCCGGAGGAAGGCGAGCAGATCGAGCTGGGCGCAAAACGGGAGTGGCTGGGCGGCCGCGCCTCCACCACCCTGGCCGTATTCGAGCTCACCCGGACCAACGTCGCCACCGCCGACCCGAACAACCCCGGCGCGTCCATACAGACCGGCGAACAACGCAGCCGCGGTGTGGAGCTGGACGTGGCCGGCGAGTTCCTCCCGGGCTGGCGCACGATGGCATCACTGACCTATCTGGACGCCGAGGTCACCCGGGACAACACCTACGACACCGGCAACCGCCTGCCCAACGTCTCCCGCTGGAGCGGCAGCCTGTGGAACGTCTACGCGTTCCAGAGCCCGACGCTGCAGGGCCTGGAGCTGGGCGCCGGTCTCTACGCGGTGGGCAGCCGCACGGGCAACCTCGAGAACAGTTACGACCTCCCGGGCTACGGCCGCGTGGACCTGCTGGCGCGCTACCGGGTCAATCCCAACCTGCGCCTGTCGCTCAACGTGGACAACCTGCTGGACAAGGAGCACATCGAAGCCCCGGGGGGCTGGTCGGTTTACCCGGGCGCGCCGCGCACCGTCTACGCCCGGGTCGACCTGAACTTTTGACGACGTGACCAGCGACCCCCGCGTGACGGTTCCCCTTTTTCCGTCTCGCGGGGCAATGGGGGTAGGAGCACGCCGCTGGCCCCACTTTCCACAACACAGGAGATACACCAATGACGGACCGAAGCCCGCTTCGCACCCTGGCACAGACGACACTGGTTGCCGCCGGTCTGCTGGTTGCCAGCCAGAGCGTTGCCCATCAGCTCTGGATGGAACCCACCGACGAAGGCCTTGCGATGTACTACGGCTACCTGGATCGCAACCTGCGCGAAGTCTCCCCGGGCCGACTGGACGAAATCGTCGTGCCGCGCGCCGATCGCATCACGGACAGCGGCTCCGAGGCGGTGGCGATCAGCAACGAGGGCGATCACCTGGCCCTGGACACCTCGCCGGACGCCCCCGTGTTACTGGTGTTCGACAACGGCCAGGTCTACGAAAACGAGCGCGACGGCGAGACCGTCGGCACCCACTGGACCATGGCCACGCGCTACGCCCCCCAAAACGATGAGCCTGCGGAACCACGGCTGGACTTCGACATCGTGCCCACCGGCGAGCCGGGGGCCTTCCGGGTCACCCTGCACGGTGATCCCGTGGACAGCGGACACACCGTGCGGCTGTCCACCGAGTACGGTTGGACCATGGACCGCCGGACCGAGGACGACGGCGTGGTCACCTTCCCGTCACTGCCCTGGCAGGGCGTGTACGCCGTGGCATCCCGTCACAACGTGGCCGAGGCAGGCACGCGCGAGCGCATCCTCGCCGATGGTGGCACCGAAACCATCGACCATGACCGCCGCGGTTTCGTCACCACGCTGACCTTCCGCAAGACCGAAGGCCGCGAGCCATTGCCGCCGCTGCCGAAGAGCGCCCCGTACGAGGAAGGTGTCCGCGCGCAATAGGGAGCTGAACGGGTGACTGAAACGCTGCAACACACACCGGGTGCCGGCATCGGCACCCGGCTCCGTCGCGTCTGGAGCAGCCCGGCCCTGGGCGTTACCTCGCGCGTGATCGCCGCCATCGTCGGCGGCTTCGCACTGGCCAACCTGGGCGCCATCCTGCTGGCCGCGCTGCTGCCCATGGCCCGCGGCGAGGCGGTGGCCACCGGGGTGCTGTCCAGCTTCGCCATCTACACCGCCGCGGTGATCTGGGTGTTCGCCGCACGCAGCGCGGCGCGGGCCTGGCTGGGCCTTCTGGGCACGGCGGGAGCCTGCGCACTCATCGCCTGGCTGCTGATCGGAGTACTGCAATGAAAGGGGGCTTCCGCCAATCCATGGCCTGGGTGCACACCTGGGCCGGGCTGACGCTGGGCTGGGTGCTGTTCTTCATGTTCGTCACCGGTACCGCGGGCTATTTCGATACCGAGATCGACCGCTGGATGCAGCCCGAGCTGCCCATGGCCCAGCACGACACGCCGGCCACCGACGTGGCCGCCATGGGGACCTCCCTGCTGGAGGATGAGGCGCCCGACGCGGCACGCTGGGTGATCACGCTGCCCATCGACCGCAACGAGCCCTACCCGCGCCGCTTCTGGCAGGGCGCCGACCCGGAGGCAGGCGCCGTGGCCGCCAGCGGCAACGAACGCTTCGATGCCACCACCGGTGAGCCGTTCAACGCCCGCGCCACCGGCGGTGGCCAGCTTCTCTACCAGATGCACTGGCGGCTGCACTACCTGCCCCGCGCGGTCTCCGACTGGCTGATCGGTCTGGCCACCATGTTCATGCTGGTCGCCATCACCACGGGCATCATCATCCACAAGAAGATCTTCAAGGACTTCTTCACCTTCCGCCCCGGCAAGGGTCAACGGTCCTGGCTGGACGCCCACAACGTACTCAGTGTGCTCGCGCTCCCCTTCCACGTGATGATCACCTACTCCGGGCTGATCTTCATGGCGTTCGCCTACATGCCGCTGGTGATCGCCGCGATCTACGGCACCGACCCGGAGGCGCGGCAGACGGCGGCCCAGGAGGTATTCTCAGTGCCCGCCGTGGAGCGCAGCGGGGAATCCGCGCCACTGACGCCACTCGCCCCCCTGATCGACTCCGCCGAGGAGCGCTGGGGCCCGGGCGTGCTCCGCCACGTGGACATCCACCACCCCGGTGACCGCAACGCCGTCATCATCCTGCGTGCCAGCCACGCACAAGGCCCGGTGCGCAGCGGCGAGGAACTGCACTTCGATGGTGTCAGCGGCGAGCTGATCGATACCGTGCCGGCCATCACCTCCGCACCCCAGGCGGTGTGGACCACGCTGCTGGGCCTGCACGAGGGGCTGTTCGCCGGCCCGGTGTTGCGCTGGCTGTACTTCTTCTTCGGATTACTGGGCACCGCCATGGTGGGCACGGGGCTGGTGCTGTGGACGGTGAAGCGCCGTCAGCAGGCTGAGCGCAAGGCCGATGGCAGTCACCGCGGGCTTGTGCTGGTGGAACGGCTGAACCCGGGCATGGTCGCGGGGCTGTTCACCGCCGTGGCCGCCTACTTCTGGGCGAACAGGCTGATGCCGTCGGACTTTCCCGCACGGGAAGCCTGGGAAGCGCACGCGCTGTTCCTGACCTGGCTGGTGGTGCTGGTGGCCTCCGCCGCCCGCCCCCCGTCCCGGGCATGGCGTGAGCAGTTCGCGCTGGCCGGAGCGGCGTTCGCGTCACTTCCCCTGTTGAACCTGATCACCACCGAACGCCACCTGGGCGCCAGTCTGGCCGCTGGCGACTGGCCCCTGGCCGGATTCGACCTGACGGCACTGGGCCTGGGGGCGATACTCGCCATCGTCGCCTGGAAACTCGCCCGACGCGCGCATGCCCAGGACCGCGCCCGTGCAGAGGCAACGGCGAGTCACACCCACGTGGAGGCAAACTCATGATGACTGCGGGGCTACTCGCAAGCGCGCTCTGCGGCACACTCGCCGGCATGGCCGGGCTCAGCCTGGCCATGCCGCGACACCATCGCCAGTGCTACCCGGGGCAGGGCGCTCCACCGCCGCGACGGCAGACGTTGTTGTGGTGGGGGAGCTGGGCTGTGCTGGCCATGGCGTTGGCCCTGTGTGCCCACTTCGCAGGCACCGGTACGGGGCTGGTGTACTGGTTCGGCTTTCTCACCACGGCGGCGATCTGCGTGGTGCTGCTTCTGAGCTACGCGCCCGCACGGCTACCGGTGGTGGCGGGCAGCGCGTTGCTGCTGGCTTTGGTCGTCCCCGTGCTGGCGCGGTTTGTCTGATCTGCATCGGATAACGGCAGGTGGCGAACTCGCTGCTGCGTAGCGGCAAACAGCGCGTTGGCCAGCGCCGGTGCGAGCGGGGGGATGCCCGGCTCACCGACGCCGCCCAGGGGAGAGCCGATGTCGACGATGCCCACCGACACCGAAGGCACCTCGCCGATGCGCAGCAGCGCATAGTCATGGAAGTTCGACTGTTCGGCGCGGCCGTCGTGGATGGTCACTTTCTGGTTCAGGGCGGCGCCGAGGGCATCGACCACAGAGCCCTCCATCTGCGCCTCCACCTGGCCCGGATTGATGGCGCGCCCACAGTCGATGGCTACATGAACCCGTTCCACCTGGACACCTTGGTCATTGACCTGAGCCTCGACCACTTGGGCAACGTAGGAGCCATAGCTCTCGACCACCGCCAGGCCACGCGAGATCCCCTCTGGTGCCGGCTCGCGCCAGCGCGCCATCTCGGCGACCCGGTCGAGCACCGCGAGCATTCTCTCCTGCCCTTCACAGTGGCTTCGCCGATACGCCAGCGGATCGCGGCCCGCTGCCGCCGCGCATTCGTCCATGAAACTCTCGAAGAAGAAGCCGTTGTAGGTGTGGGAGATCGCCCGCCAGGGGCAGAACGGGATCGGCAGGTCGACCACCGCGTGCTCCACGACGAAGTTCGGAATCACATAGCGCATGTCCCACAGCCCGCCGAGCGAGAACGGATCGAAGTTGGCGAGGTTGCCCGTCGCCTGCGCCCGCTCCTCGGGATCGAAGCCGTATTCACGCCCCATCTGCGGCCCGGCAAGCCGGATGTGCATGGCCGTGATATTGCCGTCATCGTCCAGGGCCGCGCGGAAGCGACACATCATGGTTTGGCGGTACTGGCCCTGCCGAACATCGTCCTCGCGCGCCCACAGCACCTTGACCGGCCGACCATCAACGGCACGACTGGCGAGCGCTGCCTGAAGGGCGATCTCGCCATGGGTCTTGCGACCGAAGCCGCCGCCCAGAAAGGTGGTATTGATGAAGAGCCTATCAGCCGGCACCTGCATAGCGCTCTCGAGCGTCATGCGGATGACGTCCTGGCCCTGGGTGCCGATCCACAGTTCGGTGCGCTCCTCGCTGGACTCCGCCGTGCAGTTGATCGGCTCCATGCACATATGGGCTAGAAGCGGCACCGAGTATTCCGCCTCGACCACTTGCCCCTCGGTGGTCAGCGTCGCTTCGGCGTCACCACGCAGCGTGGTGACCGGCACACCGGTTCGATCCAGCCCCTCGCGGAGCAGCGCATTGATCTCCTCGGTGGAAAGCGTATCCGCCGCGGTCTGGGTGAAGGTGATATCCAGGGCATCGGCGGCCTGCTTGGCCTGCCACCAGGAGCCGGCCACCACCACCGCACCCCGTGGCACACGGACCACCGCTACCACGCCCGGCATCCCATCGACGCTGCTCTCGTCGATCCTCTCCACATCGGCAGAAAACACCGGGGCAAGCCGGACAGCGCCATACAGCATGCCGTCACGTTCGATGTCCACCCCAAACACGGCCTTGCCCGTCACCTTCTGCGGTGTATCGAGGCGCGCCACCGTGCGTCCGGTAAGCGTTCGTTCGTCGTCGGGGCGCAGGGTTGGCTCATCCGGTACCGGCAGTTGCATGGCATCTTCCACCAGATCACCGAAGGGAAGGCGACTCCCGGTTGCGGCATGGACGATGACGCCGTCCTCGGCCCGCAACGTCACAGGCGCCACGCCGAGTTGCGTGGCGCCCGCCTGGGTCAGCATCTCCCGCGCCTGGGCCGCCGCGCGGCGCAACGGATCATGCCAGAAGCGGATGCCGAACGAGCCCACGGAGCGCATTTGTCCAGTCGGATTGCGGTAGGGAGGCGCCGGCTGAGCCGGCATCTCGACCGCTATGTTCGACCAGTCCGCCCCCAGCTCTTCGGCAAGGATCTGGGCCTGGCCCGTGTGAGTCCCCTGGCCCATTTCGCTGGTGGGCAACACGAAGGTGACCTGCCCGCTCGTATCGATGCGGATAAAGGCATTCGCGATACCCACTCCTTCCCGCGGCTGCGCCAGTGCCGCTGACAACCGCAGTGGAACGATGAGCGCAGCGCCGGTGGCGACGGTCCCTGCCAGGAAGGCGCGACGCGTCATAGAGAAACGTTGTGGAGTCATTGTTCTACCTGTGCCTTGGGTATACGTGGATGGGAGCGGATCTCGTCAAACCTCGGAAGCTCGCTGAATGGCCGCCCGGATGCGCAAGTAGGTGCCGCAGCGGCACAGGTTGCCGCGCATCGCTTCATCGATCTCCGCATCGGAAGGACTCGGGTTGCGCGCCAGAAGCGCAGATGCGCTCATGATCTGCCCGCTTTGGCAGTAGCCGCACTGCGGGACGTCCAGCTCCACCCATGCCTGCTGAACGGGATGGGAGCCATCCTCGGACAGTCCCTCGATGGTGGTGACCGATCTCCCTTCGGCGCCCGCTAGCGGGAACACACAGGAGCGCACCGGCTCGCCATCCACATGCAGCGTGCAGGCGCCGCACTGCGCCACACCGCAGCCGAACTTGGTACCGGTGAGTTTCAATTCATCCCGGATCACCCAGAGCAGGGGGGTATTGGGCGCGGCGCTGACGTCGACGGTGCGCCCGTTGATCGTGAAGGCTGTCATAAAGGCTTCTCCTCGGCGTGGCCATGGTGAGTAACGCGGCCGGTATGCCGGCGCGTTCAGCCGCCTTCGCTACAAATAGCGTGACGATGACGACTGCACTGGCATTGAGTGTTAATCACTGGACGGGGAGAAGGCTTGCCATCATCTGCGTAAAACTGGCCCGATCCTGCCAGGTGGATGATGTTGCGAGATATGCCGTATCAGGTGCTGATAGGACGCTATTGGCGCTGGCGGATGAATGCCAGGAAGGCCCGCATGGCCGCACTGGTATGCCGACGGCTCGGATAGTACAGATACCAGCTCGGCAACGTCTTCTTCCAGTCGCCGAGCACTTCCACCACCCTGCCCTGCTCGAGATCCTCGCGGACATAATCCTCGAACAGATGCGCGATTCCCGAGCCGGCAATGGCGGCCTGGCGCTCGTGATGGGCTGAGCTGAGCGTCAACCGGCCCTGTGGCGCAATCTCCACGTCGTTGCCTTCCTTCTCGAACTCCCATGTTTCCATGGTGCCTCCGGGGAAGCGGCGGCGAATACAGTCATGCTGCAGCAGATCCTGCGGCGAATCGGGCCGACCGTGCCGTTGCAGGTAATCGGGCGAGGCCACGATGGCGTATCGCAAGGCGGGGCCCACGGGCATGGCGATCATGTCCTGGGCGAGTTGATTCCCGAAGCGCACCCCGGCGTCGAACCCCTGCTCCACGATATCGATGATCGCCGCATCACTGACGATCTCGACGTTGACGTCGGGATAGATCCTCATGAATTCGAAGGCCAGCGGACACAGCACATGGTCGGCGGCCGGCGCCGGTGCATTGATCCGCACGCTGCCGGAGGGGCGCTCGCGAAGCTGATTGAGATCGTCGATCGCCGTTCTGATGTCGTGGAGGGCGGGGCCAAGCCGCTCAAGAAGCTGTTCGCCTGCTTCGGTCGGCGCAACGCTACGTGTCGTTCGGTTCAACAGCCGGATACCCAACGCCTCCTCAAGCGTGCTGATCGATTGACTGATGGCTGACGATGAAACACCCCTTGCAAGCGCGGCGGCTCTGAAGCCACCGCAGCGCACGACGTCCTCGAAGATTTCCAGGCTATCCAGGCGTAGCGGCCGCATTGCAAAGCCTTACTTAATACGCTGATCCGTTTTCATTAGCTTATCCGCGCGCCCGATCTGCGTCACCCTTTGACAAAGTCGCAAGCATCAGAGACTCGAACGGGGTGGACAAAATGACTGGAATCACAATGAACCGCAGGAGGGTGATACTGACAGCGGCGTCGGTCGCGGCGGGCGTGGTCCTGCCGACCGGTAGCATCGCCTTTGCGCAGGATACTGCGGCGGCAGCGTCCACGGCCCAGGGGGTAAATGCGAGTGGAAATGTCGGCCATTACCGCTTTCGCGTCGGCGACATCGCCGCCACCGTGCTGAGCGACGGACTGATCGGCGGCCCCCCGCAGATCTACGCCAGCGACGCGCCGGAGGCGGAGCTGGAGGAGGTGTTGAGACAGGCCTTCCTGCCGACCGACCACATGACGCTGAATCTCAACACCCTGCTGATCGAAACGCAGGGGCGGCGAATCCTTCTCGAAGCTGGCGCCGGGCAGACCATGGGGCCGCTAGGTGGTCGTATCTTCGACAATCTGGCCGCCATCGGTTTACGGCCCGACGACATCGACATCGTGGTGATCTCACACACCCACCCGGATCATGTCGGCAACCTGCGAACGGCCGATGGCGGCAAGGCCTTTCCGCGGGCAACCGTGTTCGCGCCGCGGGCCGATTGGGACTTCTTCATCCGAAATGAACCGGACCTCTCCTACATGCCGGTGCCCAAGGATTTTCGTCGTCACTTCGCCGCCGCCATCCGCCAGAGTCTTGAATCGGTGACCAACGACATCGAACTGTACGAAGCCGGCACAGAAATCGTCCCCGGTTTGACCACGCTGCCGGCACTGGGCCACACCCCCGGTATGGCCAACTTCCTTGTTCACTCCGGGAGTGATCAGCTGCTGCTGACCGCCGATCTTGCCTATCACCCCATCGTCAATATCGATCACGCCTGGCTGCCCGGGCCGGATCGTGACAAGGAAACCGCCCTAGCTTCCCGTCGTCGCATCTTCGACATGGCGGCGGCAGACCGGCTCCCCGTTCTTGGCTTCCACTTCCCCTTTCCGGGCCTTGGCCGAATGCTCAAGACCGACACCGGCTATGCGTGGGTCCCAGCTGATTGGCAGTTCTGAGATGGGTGAAGCCGGCATCCATGAGAAAGCATATGGATTCACTCAAACACGCGGTCTGGACCTATGCCAGCCGCCACGCCAATAGCGACGGCCTGGCGATAACGCCGGTTCCGGGGTTACGCATGATGTGCCTTGAGGCACCTTCGGGTGACCTGCAGTCGGTGTACAAGCCGTTGTTATGCCAGGTTCTGCAGGGTGCGAAACGCTTGGTCGTGGGTAGTGAGGAACGGGTCTTCTTGGCCGGTGAGTCCGTGATGGTGAGCGCGGACATGCCGGTCGCTGGGCGGGTTGTGCAAGCGAGCCGCAGCGAGCCCTACCTGGCGATCGCGATCGAACTGGAGATGGCGAGCCTACGCGAACTTACCGCCCACCTTGGCAGCCCGGGCTCGCAGGGTCCCTCCGGGATGCCGGCGCTATTTGCCGTGGATACCGAGGCCGCGCTGGTGGATTGTGCCTCGCGGTTGATGCACCTGCTGGATCGGCCCGAAGCGGTGCCGCTGCTGCACCCAGGCATCATGCGGGAGTTAAACTACTGGCTCTTATCAGGCCCTCACAGCCATATCCTGCGAACACTCGCAGACCCAGGCAGTCACGCCGGCCGCCTGGCCGCTGCCATTGCAACCCTGCGGGCCGAGTACCGATCCAGCGTGCCGGTGGCGCGACTGGCGTCGCAAGCCAGCATGAGCCTCAGCTCGTTCCACAAGCATTTCAAACGCATGACCACGCTGACACCGGGACAATACCAGCAGCGCCTGCGTTTGATCGAAGCACGCCGGCTGATGCTCAACGAGGGCTCTTCGGCAAGTAACGCCGCCTTCGAGGTGGGTTACGAAAGCGTATCGCAGTTCACTCGCGAATACAGGCGCCTGTTCCAAAGGCCGCCGAAACGCGATGCGCTGCGCCTGCTGAGACCTGCCCTTTCATGAGAGGCGAAGGGGTGGGCACCGGGGTCTCCGGTAGACTCGAAGTTGCGACACAAGCGAGCTGCCAAGGAGAACACCCGATAACCACCTCTCGCAGAGCGCCAAGCGCCAGCTGTCGTTGCTGCATGGCGGGTAATAACTAAGCTTGTTCACCCCACATAGCTGCCATCATCCATCGCTTCAACATAACGTCAGCGCTTATTGCCCCAGTGACGCTTGAGCCATGCCTTGGCATCCATGGTCTCAATGCCTCTTGCATGGTTATAGGTCTTTGATTTCTCCCACCACATACCTGTACCGAGAGCAAACGCCTTGCGGTAGCGAAGCATGACATCATCCGGCGCTTGGGCAAGCTGGTCATCGAGTTCTTCGAGGGACAGTACAATACGCTTGACGGTCTTCCCGGCCTGCTCTTCGACGATGGTGGCCAACTGGCCGTATGAGAGGGTATCGCCTGCGATAAACACGATTTCGTTTCTAATACGCGGCTCTTCAAGGTATATCTCTGCCGTCAGATGACCAATATCCTCGGGTGTTGTGACGGTGACACGCGTATCCCAGCTTCCGAGCGCTCGAACGGTGCTGGTATCAAGGTCAACGACACCGAAGGCAGGCTCGAACAGGAAGCTCGTGAACATGCCTGTCGAGACGATGACCCATTCGGTGTTTTCCTGCGAGCGCAGCAGCTTTCTCACCTCGTACTGCTCGTCAAACACAGGTTGACCACTCCCTTTACCAACGATGTCGTAATCGACCCCGAACTGCCAGGGAAAATACCTGCTGACCCCAGCCTTCAACACCGCCTGCGTGATCTTCGTCTGCGTGCCGGTCCCCGCTACGAACCCCGTACAACAGATGACCGTATGAAACTCTGCAAACCACTCGGCAAGGATCTCCTCGCTTCCTTCAGCCAAGTCAACGTGGAGTACCTCGACCCCAAGCCTGTCGAGCTCATCCGTCACTTCCTGCTTGTCTGTATCCCCCGATGTAGTGAAGCCAGGCTCCACGAGAACGCTGATGGTGACCGGATTGAGCCGGGCGGCAAGATTCTTGATCACTTGCCTACCGAGTTGGCCAGCTCCAAGAACAAGGACTTTTTCATCACTGGGACTTGCATTAAATGACATGTGCATCTCCTGAGATCCATGCGATCTCCATGTTTCGGTGAAACCGGACAACGGTCACCCGGAAATATTCACATGCAGAATAAGAGCTAACGCCAACTTTTTTAACAACAATTAATGCAAGACAAAATTCATCAATAAGAAATAAACAGCAACCCTTGTTCTCGATGGCGGAAATAACTTTTACAGAAAATGAAATTAAAAGCAGTCGCGCGATCGACTATGCTCGTTACCAGGGATTCGTAACAGCCGGGTCGCGCGTGAAGAGATTTTCGTGACCACGAAAGTATGGAATACAAATCACGGCCACACTCAAACCCTACATGCCTTCAACGCCAGCGAGCGACGACTCGGCCTCGACCGGGTCGACTTGTATCTAATGCGCTGGCCTTCACGCATTCGCGACGCCTATGTGGACACATGGCGGGCAATGATTCGCCTGCGCGATGAGGGCCGAGTCGGCGCCATCGGCGTCTGTAACTTCTCGATAGGCCAACTACAGCGCTTAATTGGTGCGACGGGAGTGAAGGCACCTCGACAGTGGCTTCGCCACTATCTCAAAGTCCGTGCGACCGGCACGCATCGTGGAGAACTTTCAGCTATTCGACTTCACACTGAAACCGAGCGAGATGGAGGAGCTGGCCGGGCTGGATCGTCGGGATGGGCGCCCGGGGCCAGATCCAGAGACGGCCATTTTTTGACATCGTACGACCAAGAACGACCAGTGTTCGGGCATAAGCCATCCGCACAGCCAGGGAGCGCAATACATGGATCGACTACAAGCCATGCAGATATTTGCCCGAGTCGTCGAGATGCACGGCTTCAGCAAAGCCGCAGAGAACCTGGCCCTCCCCCCCTCGACGGTCACTCGCGCCATCAAGGAGCTGGAAAATCACCTGGGCGTGAAACTGCTCCAGCGAACCACGCGGCATTTGAACCTCACCCCTGACGGCAGCCTCTACTACGAACACTGCCGCCGCCTGCTGGCCGAGCTGGAAACCGTCGAGGCAGGCTTTCGCGGCAACGATGAACGGCTCAGCGGCAAACTACGCGTCGGCATGACGGCCTCGATGGCCAAGCTGCTGGTCCTGCCCGCCATCAAGTCATTTCAGGCCAGACACCCCAATGTGGAATTGACCCTGGTCCTGAGCGACCGGGCCGTGGAACTGGTGCCGGAGGGCATCGATTGCGTGATTCGCGCCGGTGTACCCCATGATTCTCCCACCCTGGTGGCGCGTCGCGTTGCCAGTTTCGAATGGGTGATATGTGCCTCGCCCGAGTACCTCGCAGAACACGGCGAGCCTCACTCACTGGAGGACTTGCAGCGCCATCAGGCTGTCGGCTTTCTCTCCGGGGATCAGGGCCGCTCCATGGAATGGCGCTTCGTGGTCGACGATGAAGAGCAAGGCGTACGGATGACCGAGAACCTGATCGTCAACGACACAGAGACCTACATCGCCTGTGGCCTGGAAGGCTTAGGCCTGATACGCGCGGCAAATTACATGGTGCTGCGGCACCTACGCAGCGGCCAGTTGCGGCGTGTGCTGGGCCATACCCAGGCACCAACCGTGCCGATATCGATCATGTATCCACACAACCGCCACTTGTCACCTATCGTGCGGGCATTCGTTGATTGGGCCGGCGAACCCATGCAAGGCACCGAGCGTCAGTGGCAAGTGGGAAACATCCAGTGAGTGACGCGCTTCGCGCCCCATCGCCATCACAGAGTCAGGCAGTTTCAGCGCGAGGGAAAACTCGAGGCCTGACTCGCCCTGCTTCAGGACTCGCTCTTCACCGCCGGAAGAGCGCCTTGGCAGCCTGCTACGCCAGGACAACGCCATTGCCCCCGCGCTTGGAGAAGGACTCAGGGAGCAGGTGCAGAGGCTTGAACGCCAGCTCATCCAGGATGCCGCGCCGCTGAAGGGCTCTATCTCACCCAGTCCGAGGTTACCTATCAGATCCGCAGACTGGAGAACTACCTGGGCCCGTCCCTGTTCCAACGAGTGCACCGGGGCATTCGGTTCACAAATGCAGGAAGGGCCCTTCACAACGATCTCACCACCGGCCTCGCCCTGATCGGGCGCTCCCTGAGCGCGGCGACACGTAACGGGTCGTCAGGTCGGTTAATCGCTACCGATCAGATACGAGCCATCAGCTTCCTGCCACCCTGCCCTGACGGCGTTTCCAGCCCCAGCGCAGCACCGGCGCAAGCAGGGAGAGCAGCGCCACGGTAAGCAGGGCAAGAGAGATGGGTTTGGACAGGAATATGCTCCAGTCCCCGCCGGACACCTGCAGGGTGCGCCGCATGTTCTGCTCCATGAGCGCTCCGAGTATCAACGCCAGGATGAGTGGCGGCGCGGGGAACCCGTACAGCCGCATCACGAACCCCAGAAGGCCGAAGGCAATGAGCAGAAACAGGTCGAACACGGCGAAGTTCAGGCCATAGACCCCGACCAGGCAGAAGATCAGGATCAGGGCCAGCAGCATGGGCCTGGGCAGATCGAGAATCTTCGCCATGAGCGGAATCAGCGGCAGATTCAGGATCAGCAGGAAGATGTTGCCAACGTACATGCTGGCGACAACCCCCCAGAACACGTCCGGGCGGTCGGTCAGCATTGCCGGCCCGGGAGTGACCCCGAGCACCAGCAGAGCACCGAGCAGCACGGCTGTCGTCCCGGAGCCGGGGACACCAAGCGTCAGCAGAGGAACGAACGACCCCGTGGCGGCGGCGTTATTGGCCGCCTCAGGGGCCGCCACGCCCTTGCTGTTGCCCTTGCCGAAGGTGTCACCGTCCTTGGCCAGGCGTTTCTCCGTGCTGTAGCCGAGGAACGAACCGATGGTCGCCCCGGCGCCGGGAAGAATCCCGACAAAGAACCCAAGCACGGAGCTGCGGGTGATCGGTCCACCGATCTCCCGCGCATCCTTCATGCCCAACCGTAATGAACCGATCTGTCGCCGCTGGTCGCTTCCGCTGCGGCCGCGATGGAGCATGACGAACACCTCGGCGAGCGCAAACACGCCCAGGGCGACGACCAGAAACTCGATGCCATCCTGGAGATGGGCACTGCCGAATGCATAGCGAACGGTGCCGGTCTGGAGGTCCACGCCGACGATGGAGATCATCACGCCAACCACGGCGGCGATCAGCCCCTTGATCAGGGAGTCGCCCGAGAGGCTGACCACAGCGGTGAGCCCGAGGACCATGAGGGCGAAGTACTCGGCCGGGCCAAAACTGACCGCAACATTCGCCAGCATCGGTGCCACGAGCATCAGCGCAATGATCCCGATGGTGCCACCCAGGAACGACGAACAGGCGGCCAGTGCCAGGGCCTTGCCGGCGAGACCCTGGCGTGCCATGGGGTAGCCGTCGAACGAGGTGGCGACGGTTCCCGCCACCCCGGGGGCATTCAGCAGGATGGCGGATGTGGAGCCACCGAAAATGGCCCCGTAGTAAACGCCCGCCATCAGGATGAGCGCCGACGCCGGGTCCATGCCGAAGGTGATCGGGATCATCAGTGCCAGCGCGGCAATAGGCCCCAGGCCAGGCAGCATGCCGATGATCGTCCCCGCAAAGACGCCGATGAACACGTAGAGCAGGTTCGCCGGCTGCAGCGCGATGCCGAAGCCGTAGAGAAGATTGGCGATGGTATCCATGGGTGGGCTCGCTTCGTTGTTCGCCTCGGCGCACTCAGAAGGGCAGTACGCCCCGAGGCAGGTAGACGTCCAGAACGCGCGTCATCGTCAGGTACAAACCGAGCACGACGGACAGCGCCACCACGACGTTCAGCAGGTGACGCCGGAACCCGTAATAGGCGGTGAGCCCGACACAGAACACCGTGGAGGCCAGGACAAACCCAAGCGCCTCCAGTGACAGCGCATAGCCGATCATGGCCAGGACAGTGACCAACACCTGGACATCCGGCGCTTGCCACCAGGGGCCGGTGTGCGGCTCACGCGCCTCGGCGCTGCCATTCGGCCTCTCGAAATACAGAACCCCCGAGAGGACGAGCAGGATCGTTCCGAGAATCTTCGGAAACAGATCCGAGTCCACGGGCCGCGATACGGGAAAGCTCGGAATCTGAAACGCGATCACGAGATAGGCGGTTGCGATCACCGCGAGCACGATCGCCAGAATCTGATTGACGTTGAGCCGCGCCATGACCCTCTCTCCTCCTTCGAAGCCCCTGGCTCGGGCCGTCGATCACGACCTCGGGGCGGTTCGAATGACCGCGGCGCCACGGGAAGGCGCCGCGGGACGAACGCTCACTGCTCCAGCAGGCCGAGGGCATCAAGCACGTCGGCAAACTCCTCCTGCTGCTCGTCCAGGAACTCACCGAACGCCTCGGCATCCTGAAAATCCGTCATCCAGCCCAGTTGCCCGGCTTCTTCGTCCCAGCGCTCGGTCTCCACCATGGCGGCGAATACCTGCTCGTAGTAGGCAACGGCCTCGTCCGGCATGTCCTTCGGGCCCATGACGCCGCGCCAGATCTCGAAGGTGTAATCCACCCCCTGCTCCTTGACCGTGGGCACTTCGGACATGGCCGACAGGCGCTCCGGCGAGGCCACCCCAAGGGCTCGAAGCCTGTCACCCTCGACCTGGCCCATGGCTTCGCCGGCCCCGGTAATGACCGCATCGACATGCCCACCCATGAGGTTGGTCATGGCCTCGCCGCCGCCGGAGAACGGGATATAGTTCACCTGATCCGCGTCGAGCCCCGCCGCCGCGGCCATTCCGGCGATCGAGACGTGGTCCATGGAGCCGGGCGCCGATCCACCGCCCACCGAGATGCCGCCAGGGTCGTCGCTGATGGCATCCATGAGGTCGTCAATCTCCTGGTAGGGGGAGTCCTCCTTGACGAGCACGATGCTGTAGTCCGAGATCAACCGCGCGATCGGCTGAAAGTCGGTGTGGTCATAGCGGGACTGCCCGGCCAGGGGCACCAGAATGATCGGCGGGCTGGTGGCAAACAGCTTGTGCGGATCCTCGGCGGACGAGGCGACCCGGCTCCATGCCACGGATCCCCCTCCTCCTGGCTGATTGATCGGGGCGAAGCTGACGTCCGACAGCCCCTCCTCTTCAATAACGCGGGAGGTGGTGCGCACGAGCGTGTCCCAGCCACCGCCGGGATCGGCGGGGGCGACGTACTCGACGTTGCGGGACGGGCTCCAGGATTCGTCCGATTCTTCGGCGTCCGCCCCGTCACAGCCGGACAATGGACCGAGCGCCAGGGCCAGCGCCCCGGCTACGAAAAGCGGCTTGTGCAGTTCTTGATACATCGTCTCTCTCCTCCTCGAACCGGTACTACCAGTCGACCTGGACACGCGTGCCCACGTGATAGCCGGAATCGTCCTGGCTACCCGCGGTATCGAAATAGGTGGCGTTGAGCATCAATCGGACATGGGAGACCAGGTGCCAGTTGACGCCGGCCGTCAGGGCGTCCACGTCGGTGCCCGGAATGTCGTTGTCGTCGTAGTTCGCGGTCTCGGCCCGGGCCACGAGCTGGATCGCACCGGGGCCGCCCTCGGTCACGGGATTCTCCGGCGTCACCCGGGTCCAGGTACCGCGGCGACCGGCATAGGCCCGCGTCTCGCCGGTCACGAAATACCCCAGGCTGACGAGATAACCGTCGACGGTTGGGCTGACACCGCTTTCGTCACTGTCAAAGCGCTTGCCCATGTACTCCGCGGTGGCGGACAGCGGCCCCCAGACACCGGCAATCTCGGCCCCGTAACTCGCGGCGCTGCCCACATCCGGAAACACCCCGGACTCAACACGCGTGACGTCGTTGAACGGGTTGGCGATCCGCGAGCTCAGCTCGATGTCGCGTGTTTCACCCAGATCCTCGTAGTACCCCCAGGCACCCAGGTGCACGACCCGGTCATCGCTGTGGATCGGTGCGTAATGGGCCCGGCTGACGAACGACAGGTCATCACTGGTGTCGCTTGACCCGTCGACAGCATCGCCCAGGGCGGCAATACTCCAGTGCCAGTTATCGCCACCGACATCGGCGGTCAGCCCCAGCGGCCGTGAACCGGCCTCCGGCCGGGTGCCGCCGATGATGATGCCGCGCTCCATGAACTCGCTGAAGTTCGATCCGGTGCGCCCGTCGAACGACTGGTCGAGGTACTTGTTGCCGAACGTCAGCTCCCAGGGGCCGAACCCCCGGTACTGCAGGGTCATGTCGCGCACGGCGAGGCTGCCGCCGACGAAATCCCCTTCCAGGCGATAGGCGAAGTCGTCGTAGGCAACACCATCGATCCCCAGCCGGGCCCGGCGGTTGTGCGTGCCGGCGATGTCACCTTCACCATCCTCGGTGCCACGCGTCACCCAGGCGTCGTTATGAAGCCGACCGCGGACCTTGAACTGGTGCTCACCATCCGGGCTTTCGAACACCGGCGCGCCGCCAGTCCAGGAGGTACTGCCGCCCTCCTCCAGACGCTCCAGGCGCTCCACGATACGATCCTGCTCCGCCTGATCCGCGGTCGCGGTGAGAGGCACCACCAGGGCACAGGCACCCAGACCGATCAGCCAGGTGCCCACTGGGCGGCGCTGTTTTGTCCATGCAATACTGGGCATGCGGCTTCTCCTCCATCTGCGTTATTGATCTCGTTGGTATGGGCGGACTATCCCGCGTGAAGCTTTCATGAACCTTTCGTGACGGCACGACGCTATCGCCGGAAACCGGGGCGGACATGCACCACCTGCAGAGTGACAACCGGCACAGGGGAAGCCGCCTCTCGCGCATGCGCCGCCGAACGGCCTGCGCAGCCCTGCTCGCGTTATCGCTGCTTGCGGTGCAGGTGGCGGCGGAGCCGACGGTGTACCCGGCGCCCGCCGGGGGCGACGATCGCGTTCTGACGGTCTTTGATGTGATGGAGCCCTCGGCGGCCGAGCCATTGATTGACGGCTTTCAGAACCACCACCCGAACGTGACGGTTCACTACCACTACGTCAGTACAAGGGAGCTCTATCAGCGCTTTCTGTGGAAGGTGGGCACCGACGACGCCGACGTGCCCGATCTGTTGCTCAGCTCCGCCATGGACCACCAGATGAAGCTGGCCAATGACGGATACGCCACCCCACACCGTTCCAGGGCAACGGAAGCGCTCCCGGAATGGGCACGCTGGCGGGACGAGGCGTTTGCCTTCTCATTCGAGCCGGTGGTGCTGATCTACAATCGCGAGCACCTGGAGGGCGACCCCCCGGGGAGCCGATTCGAACTACTGGAGCGGCTGCAGACCGCCCCGGAGCGCTACCGGTTCAGGGTCGGCGCCTACGATCCGGTCTCGGCCGGTGCCGGCTATCTGGTCCTGACCCAGGATGCGGAGCACTCGCCCATTTTCTGGGAACTGACGCAAGTCTTTGGTTCAACGAACCTGCGCACCTTTCCCCACGCCGCCGACATGCTGGACCGCGTTGCGGAAGGCGAACTATTGCTGGCATACGGCCTGCCCGGCTCCTATGCCCGTGCGTGGGCGAAAGAGCATTCACAGCTCGGTGTCGTGCTGATGGAGGACTACACACTGGCGTTTTCCCGGGTCGCGCTGATCCCGGAACAGGCGCAAGCACAGACGCTCGCGCGCCAGTACCTGGATTTTCTCCTGTCTCGTGAAGGCCAGCGGATCATGGCCGGCCCCTCGGGCCTCTACGCCATTCGCCCGGATATCGACGGGGAGCACACCTACGCCCAGCTTGCCACCGGCGAGGCGACCGGCCGCCTGCGGCCCATTCGCCTCGGACCCGGGCTACTGGTCTATCAGGACGGCTACAAGCGCGGCCAGTTCCTGGACCGCTGGCAGCGTTTGACGGGCGACCACACGGCGCCGTTCTAGTCCGTGCCCGCCGCGCCGTCACCCGCATCCCGATCCGGCAAACGGATCCGCGCAAGCAGCCCCCGGCCCGATGCGGGAGTCAGCAGCTCCAGCGCCCCACCGTGCGTGCGGGCCACCGCGTCGGCAATGGCCAGGCCGAGGCCGGAACCCAGCGGCTTGTGGCGCGTGTCCTCGCCGCGGTAGAAGCGCTCCACAACACGGGCACGCTCCTGCTCCGGGATCCCGGGGCCATTGTCTTCCACTTCCAGGTAGCCCCAGCCGGGGTGGGCATTCACGCGCACCGTGACTTCCGCACCTGCCGGACAGTAGTGAATCGCGTTGTTGACGAGATTCCGCAGAGCCTCACGGAGCAGAACCGGATCCCCCACCACGTGGACCGGGCGGGCGCCCTCTTCGAAACCCAGGTCGACATCAACGTCCAGCGCGGCAGGGACGTGCTCACTGGCTGTCTCCCGGGCAAGTTCCGCGAGATCGACAGGCTCCCGGCTCAGGGCCGCCTCATCCGCCGCCGAGCGCGCGTACTGCAAGAGCTGGTTCGCCAGACGCGAGGTGCGACGGGTAATCGAGACCAGTTGCCGCAGCTGGTCGCGGGCCCGCTCCGGATCGCGTTCACGCTGCGCGAGCTCGGCATGGGTCTGAAGCGCTGCCAGCGGGCTACGGAGCTGGTGCGCGGCACTGGCCGAGAACTGCTGCATCACCTCGATGCTCCGCGCCAGACGGCGCATCAGGTCATCAATGGCACCGACGAGATCACGAACCTCACGGGGTACATCCGATTCCAGTGGCGTGAGGTCCTTGGGCGATTTCCCCTGGATCTCGGCCCGAAGCTGGCGCAACGGTGCCAGGCTCGCGCGGATGGCAAGCCATGCCAGGATGGAGACCAGACCGATCAACGCGACCAAACGCAGCACCGCCATCGCGGTGAGCTCCCGCACCAGGTCCATCCGTTCGTTGCGCGTCTGCGCCACCCGCACGGTCATCTGGCCGCGGGTCTCCTGCGTCGTCACCGGCTCCGAGAGCTGGACGACACGAACGTCCTCACCCAGATACTCCGCGTCGTAGAACGCGCGCCGGCCCTCCGCATCGCCAGAGGGTGCGGGCAAGTCCTCGTAGCCGGTCAGAAACGCGTCTTCCGGGCCGGCGACGCGGTAGTAGATTCGGTCATCAGCCGGCGATCCGAGCATATCCAGCGCCGCATACGGCAGATCCACGCCGGTATGCCCCTCACTGATCACCACACGGTCAGCGATGGCGAGTGCGGAGGCCTCCAGCAGCCGGTCATAGGCCCGGTCAGCGGCGCGATGGGCACTGCGGTAGTCATCAAGGACAAGAAGAACGGCGAGCGCAGTCACTGGCAGCAGCAGCCATAACAACAGTCGCTGCTGGATCGAACTGCGCGATCGTCTGAAAGGGTTGAGAATCTTCACTCCAGCAGATACCCGAGCCCGCGCACTGTACGGATGGAAATTCCAGCACAGGCGAGCTTTTTCCGTAAGCGGTGAACGTAGATCTCGATGGCGTTGGGCCCCGCCTCGTCATCAAAGCTGAACAGATGACTGGCGATCTGCTCCTTGCTGACGACCTTGCCTGCGCGCATCAGCAGGATCTCCAGCACGTTGAGCTCGCGGCGCGGCAGCTGAAACTCCTCGCCGTCCACCAGGAGCCTTCGACCGGCGGCATCAAAGACCAGCGCTCCGTGTTCGATGACGGAGTCGGAACGGCCATGGCTGCGCCGGATCAGAGCCCGGGTGCGCGCCTCCAGCTCCGCCACATCGAATGGTTTGACGATGTAATCGTCAGCGCCGAGATCCAGCCCCCTGACGCGCTCATCCAGATCCCCCCGTGCCGTCATCACCAACACGGGGACCGCCTGCCGGCGATCACGCAGACGCCGCAGGATCTGCATACCGTCCGTCGTCGGCAGGGTCAGATCCAGCAGCACCAGATCATAGAGCTCGGTGCGCAGCACGGTGTCCGCCGCGGCGCCATCAGCAATCCAGTCGACGGCATAGCCGCCTGCCTCCAGCGTCGCTACGACGCCCTGAGCCAGATGCTCATCGTCTTCAACAACGAGCACACGCATGGTTTGGTCTCCCCTCTCTGCGCACCGGGCCTGAATGCAGGCCGGCACCGTACTCACCCGGGACGCTGAAAGCGTAGTGAAAGCCAGCACCCGTAGTGTGGAAGCCCATTAAAGCAACCACATGGAGGAGACGACAGTGCGCAGAACAGATCAGCAGCCCCCGGAGAACCGCTCCCGCGCCATGGCAACCGCCCTGCCGAAGACAGCGCCCACCTGCTGGATCAGGCGCCTGGCATCCCGACAGAGTGACCAGCCGGCGGACCTGGATGGGGTAGCGGTATTGGGATACAACTAAGCGTCTGTCGGCAGACCTGATCCGCTCCGGCCTAATCAGCGGCATTCAATTGATGGGGCCCTCTGGCAGGCGGAATACTAGCGTCTCCCAACTGACCCCTTCCCGCGCCTGGGCACCCCTTGACCCGCTGGCAGCAATAGTCACCAGGGCTCGTGCCCGCGCAAATGATTCCAGCTCTTCCAGGCTAGTATCGAAGAGACAGCGTTCATCCGGGCTGGGCCCATGACGGAGCGTAATAACCAGCACCCCACCGGGTGCTAGCAGCTCGCTCAGAATACGGAATGCCCTCTCCCTCTCGCTCGGAGGCACATGCATCCACACCGCGGACACCAGAATCAGTTTAAAACGCTCGTTCAGCGAACGCATGCGAGACATATCGGGCAGTCAGTCATCGACCCACTCACTGAACACTGCGGCCAACCGTCGCCTGCTCTCTCAGCGCCCTCAACTCCGCAGCCGACTCCACGGCTACGACCTCCCACCCCATATCGGCAAGCACCGCGGCATCGCGACCGCTACCTACTCCCACATCGAGCACGAACCCAGGTCGATCCGGCAGGTGGCCAAGCCAGTCCTGATGAACCTCATCAAAGCTCAGTTTCTGATACTGATCGAAGTAACGGCGAGCGTTGCGCGAGTAGATATCTGCCATCAGGCCACTGACCTTCCCGGTACCGATGGCTCTCCCTGCCGGCTCTGGTCCGCGATGCAATCCAATGCGTGGCGGTTTTCGCCGACTCTACCTGCTGATGAAGATCCAGAAAATCAGGAAGCGGCGCACCACCCTGTGCGTCCGTAGACATGACCAGGTAACCTGGAGCAAAGACCGAGGGGAGGCACGATGACCAAAGCCGTCCTGACCACCGCTGCTGGGTCTGGTTACGACGACCTGCCCGAGTGCCAGTATCATTTCCCGAAGACATATTTGAACCAGGCCCAGGCCACCGTTGGCGACTGGGTCGTCTATTACGAGCCTCGACGCGCTCCCGCCTCAAGCGGCGCCACGGGCCGTCAAGCCTATTTCGCGATTGCCCAGCTCGTTGCAGTAGAGCCGGACACTAAGTACCCAGACCATTACTATGCACGAATGGCGAATTACATCGCGTTTGACCGACCTGTGCCATTCCGAGAAGGGGCACACTACTATGAATCGGGACTAAAGAGGGAAGACGGTCAAACCAATAAAGGCGCATTTCGTCGCTCGGTGCGCCACCTGCGGGACGAGGATTTCGCTGCCATCCTGAGAGCCGGGTTCGCGCGCGACCTGGAACTATGGGAACGCGATGACGCAGTCAATGAAGCACCCGCCGAGTACGCTTCCCGGCCTCTTACCGAACAGATTGTCCAGAGGCCTTTCAGGGACTCTGCATTCCGGCGACACGTTCGAACGGCCTACGAGAACAGGTGCGCAGTTACTGGGTTACGCTTGATTAACGGCGGGGGTAGGCCTGAGGTTCAAGCCGCTCACATCCGACCTGTTCATGCGGATGGCCCTGATTCAATCCGTAACGGGTTATCTCTAACCGGGACGATTCATTGGCTTTTCGACCGCGGGTTACTGACGGTGGATGATCATTTCAACATCTTGCTCTCCCCACATGGTGTACCAGATGAGATGGACCGTTTAATCCCGCCAGATAGGCAATTGACGCTCCCGGAACACCCAGAACACCGGCCACACCCGGCATTTCTAGAGTGGCATCGCGAACACGTGTTCAAGCGGGAATGAACTGAACTCCAGCACACCCGGTGCTCACCCCGCCCCCTAGGCGCGGCTAACGACCGTTTGCCGAGAACTCCATCGGCCAATCGAAGCCCGGGCGTAGCCTTACCCCATGCGTAGACACCACGTTCCTGGAGCCTTCTAGCAGACTGTAGAGTCAGGAGGTTGTGATGCGAAAGTCCCGATTCAGCGAATCCGAGATCGTCGCCATCCTGAAGGAAGCCGACGCCGGCATGGCGGTAAAAGACGTGCGCCGCAAGCACGGTATCAGCCAGGCGACCTACTACAATTGGAGGTCGCGCTACGGTGGCATGGAGGCCTCGGATCTCAAGCGCATGAAGGAACTCCAGGAGGAGAACCGGCGGCTGAAGCAGATGTACGCCGATCTCTCGCTCGAGAACACGGCGATGAAGGATCTCATCAACCGAAAGCTCTGAGGCCGTCCGAGAAGCACGAGGCGGTGGCGTTCATGCGCCAGGAAGAATCAGTTGCCGATCCAGCGCGGCTGTCGCTGCGTGGATTTGTCTCGGGCGGCCTATTACCGACCACCACGGCCAGCCGACGAGCGTGACCGCAAGGTCATCGATGCGCTCAGTGCGCTGGTTGAGAAATACCCCGGCGCGGACTCGACAAGCTCTACCCGATGCTGCGCCAGCAAGGGCACCCCTGGAACCGATAACGTGTGCATCGGGTGTATTGCCAGATGGGGCTGAATCACAAGCGGCGCATGAAAAAGCACCTGCCAAAGCGCGAGCGCCAGGAGCTGTTCGTGCCGCGATCCCCCAACGAAGTCTGGTCAGCCGATTTCATGGCCGATGCGCTCTACTGTGGTCGGCGTTTTCGCACCTTCAACGTCATCGACGACCACAACCGCGAGGCCGTGGACATCGAGATCGATGCCTCGATCACCGGCCTGCGGCTCATCCGCGTGTTCGAACGCCTGAAAATCGAGCGTGGCCTGCCTGACGTGCTCCGTAGGTACCACGGCAGCAAGTTCATATCGCGTACCCTCGACAAGTGGGCGTACGAAAACGGGGTTGGCCTGGACTTCTCAAGGCCCGGAAAACCAACGGATAATCCGTTCATCGAATCGTTCAACGGCAGCTTCCGGGACGAGTGCTTGAACGTTCACTGGTTTCTCAGCCTGGAAGACGCCCGGGAAAAGATCGAGATTTGGCGGTGCGAATACAACTGTGATCGGCCGCATAGCTCCTTGGGAGGTTGCACTCCGGCGGAGTTCCGACGAAACCACTCACAAGCCGGAATTCTCGACTTTTCACCGGTCATATATTCGGTGAGAGGTCAAAACGCCGTGGGCTCCGAGAACTCACTGTTTACTTGACGGGAAAGGCTAGGGAATTATCCAACGATCGATGCCGCCAGAGTGGACGTGTTCAACTACATTGAGCGATTCCATAATCCGCGCATGCGCCGAATAGTGGCAAGACAGGATCTGAATTTTTCAGGCGTTTCCAAAACGTCCGTTGAAACGGGGTAGAACCCCTACTACAATCGCCGTAACATGGCGTTTCTTTCCTAGACCACGGGAAAACTCTCCCACGGGCACCAGTTCATCCCCCACTGAACCTCTCCTATACCTTGCCTTTATCGCAAGATCTTTCTCTCATATTCGCGCACCCACGCAGGACGACTATCCAAAATCTTGCAAACAACCCACAAACGAATGATCAATACAGCGCAACCCAACGCTCCCAAAGTTGTAACCCCATACCCCAAGAACATACCAAATTCTGGGTATTCCGGCTCAACCGAACCCATCGCCATGGCCAAAACATCGACACCATAAACAAAAACAATACTAAAAACCAACACTACGCTTAATAGCTCTCGAATCCAGCCGAACCCATTAAACAGCCTTAAGAGACCCACAGAAACCATAGACCCATTAGCCGCTGCCCCGGCGAACGCTAAGAGCACACCTAAGACTATGAGATGCATCACCGCCTCAACTAGATTCTCAATAACCTCCACACCCCCCCCTTCCGGAAAACGCCATCTGCGCCATCGGCTCTATTCTCTGCCACCTTCTACGACCATATCGCGGATCTCTCGCCCGATCCGCCTCCTCACATGCGGATCGCTCGCAAAGTTTTCCCTTTCACTATCGATGGTCACCACCTTTACTGAACCAGAAACCCTCTTTACTTCCTCATCTATTTTTGAGTTAATTTCGCTCAAATAGGACACCGGGACACCGACTTCTACGGACCGCGACCTGCGCTCCATCCGCCTCTTCTCCTCTCGTGGGCTACAGACTAATTTAACGAGAATATCCGGCCCCCCTATTTCTCGCCGCACTTGCGCCACAACCTCATTGAAAGTGCGCAGCCTTTCACCCCCAAGATTAACGTTCGCATAAGCCTCGTCCTGCAGAATCGAAAAATCCGCACAAAATAGCTCGCCGAGTTCAACCTGATCGCGAATCAGCGAATAATGTTGAAGCAGAAAGACCATCTCAGTCTCAAATGCGTATTTTTCAGGATCAAGATAAAATTTTTCGTAGAATGGATTGCTGGAAAAGTCCTCGAACATCGCCCTCATGGCACAATCCTGCAAAACACTAGCCAAAGTGGTCTTCCCGGACGCTATACCACCGCATATTTCAATCCGAAACCCGCCTTCGGCCGTCTCTTCCCGTGCCATCTCGAAACGCCACTCCTAGGAGGCTCTCACTCCAAATCTTCCAGGTTCTCTATACGCCTTTCCAATTCATCCACCTGACTCTCCAGAAAACTCTGTTCGCTGAACGCATGATCCACTACTTGGTACGCCAACATCAGCATCGTGACAACTAAAACTATAACAGAGACCATAACCGCTCCACTGATGTACCGTGCCTGATCTGCTTTACTCTTTGTTTGCCACAAAACATCAGGTATTGAACTTCGAATTGCAGAAGGAAAAGCGTTTGTCAAATATTCTACTGACGACAGATTCTTCTTTCTTTTCGGAAAAGGACGAAAACCTGGCTCCGGATAATCACTCTCTCCCTCTTCTCTCCAAGCAGGCCATGCACTTGTTTTCGTAAACTCAACCCAAACAAACGTCTGCCCACTATATAACTGATACGTATTACTCGTCAGGTTATGCAAAGGAATAAGCAATTTCCCCTCGTATCCAGGATCGACCAATGGCCCAGTACCTAACAATATACCCTTATGCACAAGATCGATCTTAAGATTGAAACGAATCGCGATGTAATCTGGGAGCCTGAACGTCTCCAGCGTCTCAACAAAAACTATCGAGTTCTTTGGCAGCTCAAACGGTTCGCCATCTTTTAGCTCTCCTCCTTTTGGGTTTCCGGAGTCGTCCCAATAATAAATCTTGTTCCCAACGCAAATAGAGTACGACGCGCTTTTCAAGTGATCGTAGCTATAAGGGTAAACCATCCCCGTTCTTCTAATATACCGATGGACATCCCATGAGTTAAGGAGCGCCGGCTCAATCTCTTCGTAATAGGGATCATACCTACAGTGCTTCTGAAATAGCCGACACGCTTCGGCCTCTGATGGGAATCCTCGATGCCCCTTTGATTCGTTTCTCAGATCCTGATCATTCGCTCGATCGTCCCAATCACTCATCCCCTCCCCTCCGTAGCCGGAACAAGGCCGTGCACCATAGTCGCTCGAGGCACGAGCGATCGATCATCCAGACCTACCCAGTCCACTCGTTGCCCGAGTTGTCGCTCAACGTTATCCAGAAAATCAACTACCCTACGGCTTGGGTAGCCAGACCTGGCCACGGACGCATCGCAATAATCGAGGTGATTTAGTACCAAAATGTTGGGAGCATTTACTTCCAACGCCGCACGGATAACGCCGGGATCGAATTCAGCTACCCTACGCACCGAACCCGTTACACTTGTCGTTTCTATGAGCGAGTTGGGCGGCAGTCCTGCAGATTGAGACACCTCCTCCCAAGTGCTTTCGTTGGGCAAGTATCCCGAATCTCCCGCAACGCGGATAGGGAAAGCGCGAATAACCATGACAACGTTATCTATGTCTGAAGGGGCTAACGCCGCCTCGGCCGCTGCCGCACTAGCGGTTGTGTCACGGCTCGTTGCCTTTGGGTAGTCTTCTGCATGTAGAACTGAAAGTCCAAATCCCTGCGTACCTTCTACTATGATGCGCTCGCCCCGATTCAATACTTGTCTGACTATGGTGCGAGCAGGGCCTTGATCAATGAAACGAGCGAGTCGCCTGACATCCTTCGCCAACACCACATCATCCCCCCGGGCCACACGGTCCACAACCGCCGCCCCGGTTCCGCTCTGAGTAGAACCGATACGGTTGCGAAGACCTAATTTCGCTTCGCGCTCCTTATGCTCTGCAGTTACTATGACAGCGTGCGGATCGATATGTAACCTTTCAGGAGACAGTCCTATAGCCTCAATCTCGCTTTCCAACACATCAACGTCGATATACGAGCCCGGACCTAATATACACTGGACACCAGGCAGCAGCGCAGCCGTCGGCAGATGCCGCAGCACGTGTCGTATACCGTTGGGCGTCACTACTGTGTGACCGGAGTTAGCCCCACCGACCCGTATCGCGGCCGACGCCCCCTGTTCACGGGCCATCCAGTAGGCCACTTTCCCTTTCCCTTCCGATCCAAACTGCCCTCCGACTATCACCGTCGCCGGCATATTCCTTTCTCCAACACGTCTGTATAGCTTTTGGGTAAAGTGGAACACTGCATCAAATACAACTCACTACACGATTTACACCAAGAGACCTTGACGAAAGCCCCCTGAAAAGCTCTTCTTCATTTCCTATATTTGTTACTTTAATGTCTGCAAAGGACGCCAGCTCTTCTATCTTCTTTTCGACGTTATGCTGAATTGCTTCATTGAAGTCGTTTTCTGTATATCCCATCTCAACATAACGGCGTTTACGGCACTCTTCCGGAGCTGTGACATGCAAATGCAGAAAATTTGGTCCAAAACACTCCACAAAGAAAGCCCGATCCTCAGGGAAACGCAGGCCATCCACAACCACGTCGAGATCCTTAGGAAACCGCCGAGCAACCTGTTTACACAACCACCGCTGCCCCATTTCGCGGTTGACGTACTCTCCGAACTCCTGCAAATTCGCTCGATTCACATCAACACCCTGCTCTCTAAGCAATTCGGAGAGGACGGCGCTGTAACGCCAGTACGAAAAGCCTTCTCTGCGCTCCAAGTGCCTCGATACTGTTGTTTTACCCGCGGCTATTGAGCCACTCACCCCTACCACACGCTTGCCGGGCGACTTATCTGGCGACGCTCTAAGATCCGGAACGATTAGATAATCTTCTTCCAAATTTCCTAGCGCCTCAAAGCGGCCGGACCAAAAGAATAGTCCCACGAGCGCGGAAGTAATGGCATCGATTTCATCATGACTAACCTTTCTTTTCAGGAAATCGCCTTCAACCCCAAACTCACGAAGACCCCTTTTAAGCATGCTCAGAGAATCACCTTTTCTCGGCAATCCAATGATATCTTGGGCTGCACCTGGGTAACTCTCAATTACCGGAACTCCCTGCCTACGTAGTTCCTGCGCTAGCCGCATGCCGCGAGATGTTAGTTGCTGCATACTCTGAATCAAACAAGGGTATACGTTGACTCCGCGTCGCTTTAGGATCCGCTCGCACTCTCTCATAATCCCAGCGCGGTTGCGCGCAGGGTCATCGTCCCCTACATGCGTCCTTCCTGCAGGAAGGGATAACGGTGAATCAATTGAGACCAAGCCTGGCTTGGCAGCAAGGGTGCGCGCCAATATCTCTTCATCAGTGCGGAGTAGCTCCGTTTCCGCTACACCGTTAACGATCGAACTCCAACCGGTCGGGCGATTGTGGGAACCGCTTAGATCGATCCCGACAACTCGTAACGGGGATTCAGATTCAAGAATTAGTTCTTCTAACCTCGCCTTCGGCCCCCTCCTTCCAACGTAGGGCTGTGGAGTTTGGATCGGATTATCTGGTTTTTCCGAGCGAGCGTGTCCTTCGCCCCATAACACCGAGGAAGATAGGGGCAGCTCGATCACGTTATCAGGAACCTCAGCCAAGAGGTTATTGAGAGTGTAGCGGAGCAGATACTGCATACCCTTAATATCGTACTTGTTATACTCGACCAATAGGCGCCCTGCTTCCAAATCCCCATAAGTATACTCATACCATAGCGCTGGAGCCTCTGCTCCGCCCCTACCTTGAATTTCTTGTGGACGATGAAACCCGATGGATTTCTCCATCACTTTTTGCCCCCCACGTAGACCAACGCTTCGGGCCAAGTACATGAGATCGATGTGTACTGGAGGCAAGCGCAAACACGGGTAGTGCCACCTCAAGAACGGTAGATCGAATCGAGTTCCATTAAACGTAATAAGGCAGTCGGTTCCGGCGATTGTCTCTTCTAAATCCGAGAACTCTTGACCACGGAGAAAGTATGAAAACCGACCGGATTGTGAGAGACCGACAAGAGTAACTAAATGATACATCGGACTCAGGCCGGTTGTCTCTATATCTAAGAAGCCAGTTCGATCCGGAAGGCTAAGGGCAATTCGAAACTGTTCTTTCCTCGGAAGTCGGTCGACGAAGTACTCTAAATCGAGCTTTTCCCAAGCGAGCACGGTGGCTTCCAACTCGGTCAATAGGAGTTTCTGGTCACGGTGCGACCTAGGTAGCAACCGATCCTTTCGCCGAAGTGCGAACTCCAACTCATCCCAAGTGACGATGCCTTCGTTCCATAACCGACGCTCAGTCCTTGAACCGATGCCAGGCAGGTGGAGAAAGGTGCTCTTGAGCATCCCGTCGTTATCCTATATAGCTATTAAATAGTGCGATCGCTGAGGGATAAACCACAGCGTTGCACAGAGCCTATCCGCATCACCATACGGGTGTTCATCAAGAGCCGCTAGTTGCCTTCGAGCACTGCCCGTAGCGCAGTCACACCCAACTGTGTATTGGTTTGTAGCCCTGCCAAACGGCTTTCGCCCGTCGTTCCCGCTAGCGCTACCGCGCCGGAAGTAGGGCGGCCATACAACGGCAGACACGCCAAGCGAATGGGAAGATAGAGTCTGGTCGACCGATTCATTGATGGGTTGAGACTGGGCTCGCATCTTGCAGTATCCGGGTTCCCCGCCCGCAAGCCGCTACCAGTATACAGGGTATACTGGTAGCGGCACGGTCGCGATTGTCGACGTGGCTCCTTCCGCGACTTCAGTGGTCACTCGCAGAGGCGCGTCGCGCGCGCAGCTAATGATGCCATGCGAGCCTATGACGAGAGAACGTTCACATGACAACCTTCTTGATGCGTGCATCGACGGGTGAGGACGTCGTAGCGAGTTCATAGAGTCCGGAAGCCTCTCAGGCACCATCGAATCCAGATACGAAGCAGGCGGGATCTTGTAATGCTGAAGGAGCCCCCGTTTCGACCGGACACCTTGTTCGTTGACCTGAAGGCATAGGCATAGACCTAGTATAAAGGAGTGACCAGGGTGGAGCGCATCGAAGTGGTAGCAGGGGTGCAGCGGTGGCGTCGATACTCGCCCCGGGAGAAAGCGGATCTCGTGGCGCTGTGCGAGCAGCCCGGCATGTCGGTGTCGCTTGTGGCGCGGCGCCATGGTATATCCCCAAGTCTCCTGTTCCGGTGGAAGAAGCTGATGAACGACGGTGGCATGACGGCAGTGGGCTCGGGCGACGAAGTGATCAGCGCCGCCGAGGTGAAGGCGTTGAAGCGCTAGGTGCGTGAGCTCGAGCGGCTGCTGGGGCGCAAGACCATGGAGACCGAGATTCTCAAGGAAGCCCTGGAGGTGGTTCAGGCAAAAAATTGATCTCGCGCACGCCCTTGTTGCCACCGGACGATTCCCGGTGAAGCGCATCAGCGAGGTGCTGGGTGTGGCGCACTCGAACCTGATGGAACGTAAAGCGGGTTGTCACTGTGGTCGTCCCTCGCGCTATCGGGTTGCCGACGATGAGCGACTGCTGCCGCAGGTGCGGGCCATCTGCGCGGATGGCGGCGCCAATGGCTACCGGCGCGTGACAGCGCACCTGAACAGGGAGCTGGCCACTGCTGGCAAGCGGGTGACTCCCAAGCGGATCGATCGGCTCATGAAGGCCCATGATCTGCTGCTCACGCGCTACACCGGGAGGCCAGTCATCGACAAAGCCTATGATGGCTAGGTCGTTACGCTGAAGTCCGACCTGCGGTGGTGCTCGGATGTCATGGAGATCCGCTGCTGGAATGGCGAGGCGGTGCGTGTTGCGTTCAGTCTGGACTGCTGCGACCGGGAAGCCATGCGGTATGTGGCAACCACGGGTGGTCACCAGCGAGATGATCCAGGATCTGCTCGTTGAGACCATGGAGTACCGTTTTGGCGACGTCACGCAGCTGTCGCATCCGATCGAGTGGCTCAGCGACAACGGGAGCTGCTACATCGCGGCGGAGACCCGGGCCATGGCCCGCCAGCTCGGCTTTCTGCCTTGCACCACGGCTGTTCGCAGCCCGCAGAGCAACGGCATGGCTGAGGCGTTCGTGAAGACGTTCAAGCGTGACTACGTGTACCTGAATGACCTGCCGGATGCCGCGACGGTACTGGCGCGACTGCCCAGATGGTTCGCCGACTACAACCGTTTTCATCCGCACAAGGGGCTGAAGATGCAATCGCCCTGGGAGTACCGCCAGACCATGGAGGCGGCGGCAAACAGCTAATCGGTGGTGTCCGGTTTAGCGGGGGCAAGTACACGCCTTACTGTGAAGAGGCGGTCACATGGTTTACAATTAAACAAATTATAATGATTCTGTAAACCATAGGAGACCCTCCATGATCGGCATCCGCATCACGCGGGCTCGAAAGGCCGCCGGCCTGTCACTCCGTGCCCTCGCTGAGCAGACCGGAGTCAGCCATACCACCCTCAACAAGTTCGAGCATGGGACGCTGACCCCCTCGTCGGAGCAGCTCATTAAGCTGAGCCGGGCCCTTGGCGTGCGGACCGAATACCTCCTTCGCCCGGAGCGGGCGGAGGTAGAGCTGGAGGAGGTCGAGTACCGCAAGCACACCAAGACTCCCAAGAAGGTCTTGGATCGCATCACGGCGGACGTGCTGGATCAGGCCGAACGTTGGATGGAGTTGCTGGACCTATACCCAGAGTTCCCGATCAAGCAGTTTGCGGTGCCAGCCTCCGTTCCCAAGGTGATAACGGACTACGAACAACTGGAAGAAGTGGCCGAAGCAGTTCGTCGCGAATGGGGGCTTGGTGAAAACCCAATACCGGATCTCATCGACACGCTGGAGGGCGAGGGGCTGCTGGTGATTCTCGCCACCGTACCGGATCGAACTCGTTTCGATGGTTTGGCCGGTAAGGTCGGGGGGCAACAAGTCATCGTTGTCTCCAAAAGCATCCCCGGAGACCGGCAACGGCTGACGCTCGCGCATGAGTTGGGGCATCGGCTTCTCGCAGGTCGGCTCGCGGCTGACCTGAATGAAGAGACCGCATGCAACCGGTTAGCCGGAGCATTCCTCCTTCCTCGGCGAGCGGTTCACGAACACCTCGGTAGCCATCGAACGGCGCTGGAGTGGCGGGAACTGTACCTGCTCAAGCATGAGTTCGGGATCAGCATGGCCGCAGGACTCTTTCGTGCGGCGCAGGCCGGAGTGATCAGTGAGGCCCTGAAAAAGCGACTGTTCGCCGAACTCTACAAGCGTGGCTGGGGGAAGGTGGAGCCCGGCACACCGGTGAAACCAGAGCATTCCGTCCTGTTCGAGCAGCTGGTGTACCGCGCCTTGGCAGAGGACTTCATCGGCCAATCCAAAGCGGCAGAGCTACTCGGCATGTCGGCAAGCCAGTTCCAGCAGAACCGATCGCTGACGGAGACCGGAACGGATGCCGCTGCTCATCAGTGACGCCAACGTCCTCATTGACCTGGAGGTGGGCGAGTTGCTGGAGCGCATGTTCGCCCTGCCCCACGAAATAACCACGCCGGACGCTCTCTACGCGGACGAACTGGAGGAACACCACCCTCACCTTCTTCAGCTCGGATTACAGCTTCGGGAATTGGACGGGGACGTGATCAATGCGGCCGCTCAGCTCCGGCAGCAGTATCGGCGCGTCAGCGGGTACGATTGCCTCGCACTTGCACTTGCGGTGCGCCTCGAATGCCCTCTTCTGACGGGTGATGCCGCGCTTCGCGAAGTCGCAAGGCAGGAATCAGTAGAAGTGATGGGGACGCTGTGGCTAGTGGAGGAAATGATCCGTCACCGGCTTATCGACACGAGGCAGGCGAGAGATGCGTTCGATCGTATGCGACGGAACGGGCGACGACTACCGTGGCAGAAAGCCGATACGCTGATTCGACGATATCCGTAAGCCAGGTTTGGAGCCTCCGCAACCATGGTGGACCTGAAGGTCCACCCTACGCCTGGCTCACCCGACCGGACCAGGGCTCATGGCCACTTCAGTGCGTCTGGATATCTCATGGGGTCAGCGCAAAGCGCTGTTTTATGGTGCCGGTGGACGGAATCGAACCGCCGACCTACTGATTACGAAGCCTAATCAAGCACCTACGTAGTTTCTTGCAACGACGGTACTGAAATCGAGCTTCCCGGAGCTAGGCAGGCAACTAGCTCTGTGGAGGCTGATATGGCAATCAAGCTGACCGTAACTTCGACCAAGGGCGGCGTCGGGAAGACGACCGTCACGGCCAACCTCGGCGCGTACATCGCGGACCTGGGCTACCGGGTGCTCCTCATCGACGCCGATATTCAACCAACGCTATCCAGCTTCTTCCCGCTGGCGCAACAGTCCGAATACGGGCTCACCGAACTCATCACCGCCGGCGAAACCGGTTCCACGGTGAGCACCACGGCGCTTGAAGCCGAAGACGGCGGGTCCCTGGACATCGTCCTCTCCAACGACCCGGACGGCGCACTCCAGAACTGGATCCTTCACACCCCGGATGGTCGCGTCCGACTCCGCCATATCCTCTCGGGTTACGACGAGATCTATGACGCCATCCTGATCGACACCCAGGGGGCAGTTGGTCCGCTTCAGGACGCGGCCGTTCTGGCCGCGGATCTTCTCCTCTCCCCGATTCCCCCGGAAATCCTGTCAGCCCGGGAGTTCGCCCGCGGCACCGTGACCATGCTGGAACGGCTGCGGCCGATGGCTGCCCTCGGCGCCCCGATCGGCCCGCTCCGCGGCATGCTCTACCGGATGGACCGCACGGCGGATGCACGCGTCATCGCCGACGAGTTGCGTCGCGAATCCTACGGCCCGAGCCGAGGCCAGATCACCGTCTTGGACACAGCCGTGCCCGCGACGGTGGCCTACAGGGAAGCGGCAACCCATCAGATCCCCGTACATCGGTGGGAGACGCGGCGCTCCGGCCCGACGCCTGCAGCAGCCGAAACCATGCGCACGCTCGCGGCGGAGTGCCTGCCACATCTGGTCGAGAACGACAGGGAGGTCGAGGGCCATGGCTAAGGAAATCGACCGCAACAAGTTGCGTCAGACCCTCTACCAGGGCCATTTCGGGCAATCCGGTCGCGAACTCGAACCCGGCGAGCCGGTTACGGTCACGCAAATGGTCCTGGACATCGACCAGGTGAAGGCCTACGACCGCAACCCGCGAAGGAAGGTGAACCCACGCTACTCGGAGATCAAGGCATCAATCCGGGCACAACGCGGCCTCAACAATGCCCTCGAAATTACCCGGCGCCCCGGTGACGACCTCTACATGATCCGCGCCGGCGGGAACACGCGTCTGCAGATTCTTCGAGAGCTCCACGAGGAGACGGGCGATGACGCATTCCGCCGCATCCACTGCCTTTATCACCCATGGCAGGACGATGCGCAGGTGCTCGTCGGCCACCTTGTCGAGAATGAACTCCGCGGGGAGATGACCCTGATCGACAAGGCCGTGGGCCTGGAGGAATTGCGAGCGGAGTTCGAGAGCGAAGCGGGCGAACGCCTGAGTCGCTCCGAGTTCCAGCGCCGACTGGAGGAAGTGGGCTACACGGTCTCGCGACGCCTGCTCATCCGGTTCGAGTACGCCGCCACACAACTCCTTCCCGCCATCCCGGAAGCCTTGGGAGCTGGTCTCAGTGGTGGTGCCGTCGAGGATCTGCGCCGCCTGCACCAGGTCATCGCTGACCTCTGGACGGAGCATGGTTACGACGACGAGCTTCTGGAACCGCTATGGACCCAGGCTTTGCAAGCGACCGACGGCCCGGACTGGGACGTAAGCATCGGCCGTGAAGAGCTGGAACGGGAGTTGGCCACTGCCCTGGACCTTCCGTTGCGTCAGGTTCGCATGGAGCTGGAGACCCGTCTGCAACGGAATCGTGCGGACGGCCCCCGTGAACCCAAGGTCGCCGACCAGCCACCGCCCAAGCAGGGCAGTGAAGAGCAAGCAGAACGCAATGTCTCCGATGACACCGACCATGGCATCGGTCCGGCGCCCGCTGCACCCGAAAGCACTGGCTCCAAAGAGCCGATTGTGGCGAGTAATGACACGTCCAGCGGCACGGAGAACGCGAGGGAAACCCCTTCGCCCTCTACGTCCCCGAGCCCTGCTTTATCGACAGACGATCCGGAGCCCACCCCGCTATCCGACAACCACGACAAGCCGGAGGCCAACGCCAACGTCGGTGAACTGCGCGAACGATCCCATGCGATAGCGCAGCGGGTGGCCCGCCGTTACCGGCTCGACATCTACATGAGCACCTGGGATCGCGGTATGGGGTTCCTCATGGACCTCCCGCCTCCAGAGGACATCCTCCGTGAACCGCAGGATCCACAGCAGACACGGCGAGGTTGGGTTTGGTGGCTGCTGGTCGTCTGGTCCGAGGCCATGGACGACAACAAAAGCCATGCAACCTTCCCCGACCGGTTCGAACTGGGCCGAATGCTGCACGAGAACAATCACCGGGCTGTTCACTATCGCGTCGGTTACCCGTACCTGACGACAGCGGCCACCGAGTTCTTCTCCCACCCGGAGACCCCCGACACGGACTTCGAAGACCTTATGGCGCTTATGCGCATCTGCCGCCAACTCGCGCGCACCGCTCAGCGCCAGGGCATGGATATCTGGAGGGATAGGACATGAGCACGGAACTGGCTTACCAAGTGATTCGCTTCGCCGTGGAGAAGCTCAAGACCGGCGACTTGAACGCGGTCTCCGACCTCGGCTTCGAGCCGGATGAAATTCGGGCCATGGAGCAGATGACCGTGGGCGAGCTGCACCATCTCGCACGCATGGGTACGCACTTCCTGGACGTGGCCGTGGATCACCGGTGTCTAGACCACGCCCTCTCCCATGCCCGGGTTGAAGCGCGAACCGAGTGCACGCAGGACGATCTGATTCGCCAGGGTGCCGGCACCGAGATGCTACATGCGCTGTGCGGCCTCACCCCCGGCGAGGTATGCCGGCGCCGACGCATGCTTGGCGTTCAACGGCCCCAGGGAAGGCCACCCCGGCTCCCGCGCACGAAGGAGGATCGCATCTGGCGGTTGTGGCAGGCACATGCACAGCTGGACGAACCTGAGCGTTACCTCCAAGTCGCGCGCGACTGCGATGTTTCGGCACAAGCCGTCTGGCGCCTGGTCCAGGAAAGCCGCGCGATCCAGGCCGAAAGCGCCAAGGGTGCGGGAGCAGCCAACGTGGTCACGCTGATCACACACCACGCGGCACAGGAGGAATAGACCATGGCCACGGATTCAGCTTCCTCCGCTCGCCCGCAAGGCCTCCAGGGAGCAATGGCGGAAGCAGCGCGTCAGCTGTGCGAGGCACCGACCTCAGCCGAGGCAACCGACAGTGACGGCGGCGCTGTCCTTTACGCCGGTAACTGGCAGGACACACACCCACGACGGCTGCTATACGACCCCGCCCTGGAAGCCAGGGACAAGATCGCCTGGATGGTCATCAAGGCACACAGTGATCCGAGAACGCCGGCCGCTTTCCCTTCCTATCACGACTTCGCTGCAGCCGGCGTCGGGAGCAAGCCAACGATTGCCGCCTCTATTGCCCTCCTCCGCATTACACGCTGGATATCGCTCTGCCAGCAAGTGCGAGACGAGAAGGGACGGTATCGCGGCAACATCTACGCCCTCCACGACGAACCGGTCTGCGTTGCCGAGGCCATGGAACTCGACGAAGGGTATGTCGGCTTCGTGCGCGAGATGTGCAACCACTACCACTCCCGGGTCCGGATGGTCGCCGAAGCGGTACTCGCCACCATCCGTGCAGGCCTGATGGACGGGACCGAGTTCACGGATAGTCAGGACTTCACGAGCCGTTTCGAAATCCGGCTCTCCGCCCACCAGGCAAACGCGGACGCCTTCGCGACCGGCGCCTTCGGTGCCGCACTGCGGGGGCACCACGGACCACCTGAAGCAGACCGGAGTCAGGTGGCAGGAAACGCCGAAACAACGGCGGCCCAAGTTCACCAGATGAACCCGGACACCCTGGTTAGCGAACTTAACTCGGCGTGCGATGACCGGGTTAAGCCGCTTAACCCCGTCAATACAGAAGAAAAATCAAGGACTTCCTCCCAGGTTAAGCAACTTAACCGCTCACGCGCGCGCAGGGGTAGTAGTGGTAGTAGTAGTCAAACAACAACTACAGGGGGGTCCGGGACGAGTGGCGCTGACGGAGACGAGCAGTCGCCACTGGAATACCCGAGACAACTCACCAAGGATCAGCGTGAACTGGCCCGCCTGTGCCTCGGTGAACTGGACCCAGAAGCCGCACAGCAGGTGCTCGATGAGCTCGCCGGATGCCTGGAGGACAGAGAACGGACTCCAATCCGCAACCCGATCCGCTATCTATCAAAACTCGCACGAGCGGCTCGCAACGGCACGTTCGTACCCACGTACTCGCAGCAACGTCGGTCTGCTTCAGCGCCGAGCATGGGCCCGGGATCTCCCCCGCCCCCAGCCAGGCCGAGCCAGCCCGAGAATGACCAGGATCGGCTCAGCCGTCGACGCGGTGCCGAGGAACTCGCGCAACTATTGAAAGCCGCCGGCAAGTCAGTTCCAGCCGAACTGGCAGCTCAGCTCGGGCAAGACCACTCAACCAAGAACGGAGAGAGATCGTGAACCGCGCTCTCAACTCCGATAGCAGCCGAGGAAAGTTCTGCGGCTCCGCAAAACCTTTCCCGGCTCACCGCTCTCCCGGTATCAGCAGTCTGAAAGAAACAAACGGAGGTCAGCCATGAAGGCAATTCGACAACCTGACGGAACCCCGTACCCCTCGCTCGGCCAGGCCGAGGCCGTTCGCGATGCGCTGGGCCAGTACACCGGTCAGGCCTTCGAGGCGATGCAGGAGACCGGCGGGTACGTTGTCAGGCCAAGCGGCGTCCATGCCGCCACCCTCGCGTCAGGGCCGGCCATGCATTCAGGTGAAAACGCGCCATCACCGATCGTTCTTCGGCAAGCCGTACGCGGCCACTTGGGATTGCTGGTCTGGTGTCTCACCGGGCTCGGTCTGTTGCTCATCACCCCGCGGCTGGTCGAGACGCTCGGTGCGCTTCCTGGCGTTTTGGGGACGACGGCCGCGCAACCGGTGACGGTGCCACTCGTCGGCGCCATGCCCGCCGCACAACTCGTCTTGGCCGCGGTCGCGGTACTTATCCTGACCGTCGCGTCGGTCCGCTTGCTTCTCGCGATCTTCTACTACCGGTACGAACTCGGTCCGGAGGCCATCTGCGTCCAGGAGGGCATCATCGCCCGGCGAGTACGCCGCATGTATTACCGCAACGCCCGAATCCCGACCATGACACAGAGTCTACTCGAGCGCCTTCTCGGTATCGGTACCGTTGCCGTCTCCTCCGCCGGCGGTGGAGAGACCGGCGAAATCCGGCTCGCAGGTATCCGCCAACCGGCCAGCATCAAGGCAACCATCCAGGAACGCATTGAACGGCAAACCCTTGGAGGACGCGGTCATGACTGAAGCCGAGCCCGCCAGATCCGACAACGGCGTTGCAACGTGGTCAGCGGCCCAGGAACAGCCAGGCGGCTTACGTGGGCGCGCCCGGATGACCCTACAAACCCGCCAGGCGCAACGGGTGATGCGTGGCCGCACCCGTAGGGAAGGCGAAGGCAAGCCCGAGATCATCGGGCTCGCACGGTTCGCGACCCTAATGCGATGGGCCTGGCGCGCGGCAGAAAGGGATGACCCCTGGGCGGACTGGCTGCTTCTACGTGCGTACCACGCCATTAACGAGAACCGAGAGACTCTTGCCGTCCTACGCCAGCAGGCGGAGGCGCGTCTGGAGGTAATGCCGAACGTCGAGATCGACGTCGCAGAGAGCCTGGAGCCGATCCAGATTCCGCTCGACTTCTCGACCCCTTACGGTTACATGGGCGCCTACCTGATCGGAGAATACGACAACTACGCTCGCGCCTTGCTGACGGCTCGCCATGTGGGACTGATCACGAAAGCTTCGGCCGAGCGCGACCTTCACAAGGGCGGTCATCTCGTTCGCAGTGTCTTCCACATTCCGGCCGCCTGGCGATTCCGGGGGCTGACCCGGGCAAGCGTTCACGGCAAGACGGAGAAGGCAGCTGAAGTCGCCGAGACGCAGGGGTGGCCTCCCCAGGAGGTACTGGACGGCACGATCCGGTCACCTCTGGCTCCCGAACTTCAGTCACTGACCAGTGACTGACAACGGTGCGATGCGACTACGACACAGTCTGTCGGTGAGCGCGGGTCCCATGGCACAGTAGCGGGCAATCACGGCCGGAGCACCAATGGGATTTTTCAACCTCGGCAAGAAGGACGCCTACGGCAGGCAGCGCCGCATCGAGCATCGGGGGCGGTATCTGCGCGCCAGCCGCACCGGCGGTGTCGCCCTGCGCGCCCAGGCCAAGGCGGCGGGCGTGAATGTGACAGCCAATACCTCGCACGGCTTCCGCGTCTCCGGCACGCCGGCCAGGAACACTCAGGTGGCGCTCCAGAACGGGCGCTTCATTCTGCGCGGGCGCTACCGCTCCGGGCCGTTTCGATTGAACCTCTCGAAGACGGGCGCAACGGTATCAACGCGCAACCGCCTGGGCTCATTCAACTGGTTCCGGCCCAACCGCTCCTCGGCCAAGCTGGCCGGTGTTCAGGTGCGCGGCAAGACGGCGGCACAGCTCCAGATCGTCTACATGCTCTTCGCCGCGGTCGTGGCCGTGGTGCAGCTGGTCGCAGCCGCCTTCATCGGTGCCGTACGGCTCGTGCTCGCGGTGGGCGGGATCGCTTACGGGCTGGTCCTGGCCGCCCCCTATGCCTGGAACACCTGGCAGCGGCGCCGTCGCAACCGCGGTCTCGAGAACGGACTGCCGGGCACGGACCTCGCCTTCCAGCCTCCGATACAGCAGTGGCGTGCCGAGGCGCACATCGCGGGCTGGCTCATGGCCTACCTGGGCTGGGGGCGTGGGCATGCGGGAACGGAGATCAAGGACGCGTTGCGGCAGCGTCTGTCGACCGACGATGCGACCTTCCCTGTCCTGGCGCCGGCCATAGAGGAACTGGATGCCACGGCCTCCAGCCTGGAGGCGGCCCGGGACGGTGTAACGGAAGACCAGCCGAGCCCGCATGAGGTCGTCGCGGTCCTCGCCCGGCACCTGCGTCGGCGGCCCGCAGAGGAACTCGCCGAGGTGCTCCTGCAGGCTGATGACCTGGCACTGCAGGACGGGCCACGCACCGTACTGCAGGAAGAGCTGCTCGAGGTCTTTGCCGACTTCGCGGGTGTGCGACTGCAGGAAGTCGAGGCCGCGCCGGAGGCTGCACCGGAAACGGCGGTTCCGCACCAGAAATCGAGGCCTGTCTCCTCCGGTATTGATATCAACACCGCGAGCCTCGAGGCACTCCAGACGCTGCCGCACCTGGGACCGGAGCGCGCCCGGGCAGTGATCGCGCTGCGCCCGGTGCAGAATCTCAGCGCGCTCGAGGCAGTCGATGGCATCGGCCCCAAGCGCCTGGAGGACCTCCGCACCGCCGGGGCGTACTGCTCCTGACCCCATCGGCACCCTGTCCATCGACACCACGACAACAAAAGAGCCGGATCACCAATGTCGGATACCCTGCTACGCCAATGGACCATGCTCCGCCACATCCCCAGGCACCCGCGCAAGATCACGGTCAGCGCCCTTCACGAGCGCCTGCGTGAGCAGGGCTACCCGACCACCGAGCGCACCATCCAGCGCGATCTCCAGGAGCTCTCCGGGCAGCTCTTCGGCCTGGCGGTGGATGACCGCTCCCGGCCGCATGGCTGGTACTGGGACCGGGACGCCGCGCAGTTCGACATCCCCGGCATGGAGCCGCAGACGGCGCTTGCCTTCAAGCTCGCGGAACACTTCGCCGGGCCGCTGATGGCCCCGGCCACGCTGCAGGCGCTCTCGCCGTACTTCCGCCGCGCCGAGAATGTGCTTGCTGACACCTCGGGCCCCGTGCGCGCCTGGCCGGACAAGGTCCAGGCCATCACCCGCGGGCAGGCGCTGATCCCGCCCACGGTTGATCCTGAGGTGTTCGAAGCCGTCTACGATGCGCTGTTCAACGATCGCCAGTTCCAGGCGCCCTATCACCGCCGCCACGACGGGGCCGTGAAGGACTACGTCGTGAACCCGCTCGGCGTGGTCTTCCGTGACGGCGTGGTGTATCTCGTCTGTACGCTCTACGACTACGCCGCTGTGCTCCAGCTCGCCCTCCACCGGCCAGAGGGCTTTGATCTTGGGCGCTATGTCGATGACGGCGGGCTCAACTTCAAACTCAGCGATACGCCCCTCGCCCTCGAGCTGCTCCTGGCAGCCGAGACCGCGTTCCATCTGCGTGAGACCCCGTTGAGCCACGATCAGGTCATGGAGGACAGCGCGGACGGCCGTGTCCGGCTCACCGCCACTGTGGCCGATACGGCCCAGGTGCGCTGGTGGCTGCTCGGCCTCGGCGATCAGGTGGAGGTGCTCAGCCCGCCGTTTCTGCGGCAGACCATTGCAGCGACGCTGCGACGGGCGGCTGACCGCTACGACTGATACACGCACGACACAACCGAAGCGGACTGCGGCCATCGGGCGAGGCAACCGCCTCGCCCTGGCTGCCGCAGGCCTGGCAGGTCTGCGCGGCTGTTGCCTGCAGCCAGGTGATCACCCGGGCACAGGCCTTGCGCTGAGCGACGGCCAGGCCCGTGACGTCACAGTGGACCATGAGCCGTCCCGGCCGCTCGCGGATCACCACGCTGCGCGCCTCGCGCAGGGAGGTCGCCCCCGCACGGGCAAGCCCCTGCCAGCCGGGACTGTGAACTTGCACCGGGTCATACGCGACTTCCTCGATCATGGCGCTCACCGTGAATACTGTAATTATATATAGTATTCTGACGAACCACTGAGGACGCAGACAACCCCATGGGCGTCCCGCTGCGACACGAAGCGTCGCAACGGGACGCCACACTGGATCCCCAGCAACAGGAGAAAGTCATGCTCGGAGCGATTGCCGGCGACATCATCGAATCCATCCACGAGTTCGGCCCGCCGGCGGTGCCGGGGACGCCGCTGATCAAGCCCCACAGCCACTACACCGACGACACGGTGCTGACTGTGGCCACCGCCCGCTGTCTGCTCGACGGCGTGGACTACGCGACGGCCTACCGCGAGGCCTACCAGGCGAACCGCGATCAGTCCTGGGGGCTTCAGTTCATGCAGTGGGGCGACGACCCGGACCGCGGTCCCTACAACAGCTTCGGCAACGGCTCGGCCATGCGGGTGAGCCCCATCGGGTTCTGGACGCGCTCCCTGGAAGACGCCCTCCGCGATGCCGAGCGCTCCGCGGCCGTCACCCATGACCACCCCGAGGGTATCCGCGGTGCCCAGGCGACCGCACACGCCATCGTGCTCGCCCGCACCGGAGCGTCCGGCGAGGTGATCCTGGAGGCGGTGCGCGAGCACCACGGCTATGCCCTCGATGAGCCGATCCCGGTCATCCAGCGCACCTCCCGGTACAACGAGATCTGCCAGGGAACGGTGCCGCCAGCGATCCGCATTGCCTGCCATGCCAGCTCGTTCGAGGAAGTGATGCAGGTGTGGATCGGGCTGGATGCCAATACCGACACCCTGGCGTGTATTGCCGGAGGCATCGCCGAGGCGCGCTTCGGGGTGCCGGCGTGGATCCGAGAGGCGGCCATGCAGGGCCTGGAACCCGAACAGGTCGCGCTCGTCGAGCGGTTCTACAAGGAAGCGGGCAACCGGCCCAACTAATCAAGGGAGGTAATGGAATGCCGAAGAACGGGCTCGACAACTGTGTCGCCACCAGCCACTCCTCGCCGCTGCAGATTGCCGCGGTCGACACGCCGCGTGGCGGCGTCATCGGTATGACGCTGTGCCCGGGCAAGATCGGCCCGGGAAACCGGCATCCATGGGTGCGCAACCTGGAGCGGGATCTGGACGCCCTGGATGCCTGGGGTACCGATTGCCTGATCACGCTCATGGAACTCCACGAGCTGATCGACTACCAGGCCCAGGATCTGGGGGAGCGGGCCCGCGCCCGGTACGGTGAGTCCGGCTGGCTGCATCTGCCGATCATGGACTGCAGCACCCCGGATGCTGTCTGGGAGGCGCAGTGGCAGATGTGGCGGCACCCGCTCCATGACCGGCTCGACCGGGGCGAGCGTATCGTCATTCACTGCCTGGGCGGGCTCGGGCGTACCGGGCTTGCTGCCTGCCGCGTCCTGGTCGAGCGGGGCATGCCGGCCCAGAAAGCTCTGGAAACAGTTCGTGCCGCACGGCCCGGGGCTGTGGAGACGACCGGGCGGGAGCGCTACGTTCTGGCGTTAACGACATCGTGAAATTGAAGGGCGAGAGTCGACCCTGGGACTAAACCGCTCTCGCGGTAGTGCGGGTTCCGATCCGGGGTGGGCGCACCGCTCCGGGGCCGAGCCGGTTGCCTATGTTGAGAAGTGAGGCGCTCCGCCTCGCTCGCCAGCACAGGAGCCCGGCCATGACCCCGTCCACTGCCATGATCAGCCCGTTGCGCCAGCGCATGCTCGACGACATGCGCATGCGCAAGCTCGCCCGGAAGACCCAGACCGCCTACATCCGGGCGGTCAAGCGCTTCGCCGCCTTTCTCAGGCGCTCACCCGATCAGGCTGACGCCGAGGATCTGCGCCGCTTCCAGCTCCACCTGGTCGACTGCGGCACCTCGCCGATCACGCTCAACGCCACAATCACCGGACTGAAGTTCTTCTTCGACGTCACCCTGGATCGCGCCTCGGTGATGGCCCGCGTGCAACCCGTGCGGGTGCCCCGCACCCTGCCGGTGGTCCTCAGCCGCGAGGAGGCGGCACGGCTCATCGCCGCGGCCGGCAGCCTCAAGTACCAGACCGCGCTGTCGGTCGCCTACGGTGCCGGGCTGCGTGCCAGCGAGGTCACCGGGTTGCGGGTCAGTGACATCGACAGCCAGCGCATGACCCTGCGCGTCGAACAGGGCAAGGGCAGCAAGGATCGCTACGCCATGCTCTCGCCAGTGCTGCTCGAGCGCCTGCGCGCCTGGTGGCGTCACGCCCACGCCCAGGGCCGGATGCTCGACGGCGGCTGGCTGTTCCCGGGCCAGCATCCCATCGATGCGATCAGCACCCGCCAGCTCAACCGCGCCATCCACGCCGCGGCGATCAACGCCGAGATCGACAAGCGCGTGTCCATGCACACCCTGCGCCACAGCTTCGCCACGCATCTGCTCGAGCAGAAGGTCGACATCCGCGTCATCCAGGTCCTGCTCGGGCACAAGAAGCTCGAGACCACCGCGCTGTACGCCCACGTCGCCACCGAGGTCCTGCGCACGGTCATCGGCCCCCTGGAGCGCCCACCGAGCGGGTAGGCGGCGGCCGTGGCACGCCCCGCCCTGGAGGTCGCGGACATCTTCCGCGCCCACGGGCCGGCCTGGCGGCTGAGTCAGCAAGGCCATGTCGGCCATCGAGCAGTGCCGCAGCGCGGCGCTGGGCGGGCACGTGTTGCGCTGCCCCGACTGCGCGCACGCCGAGATCGCCTACAACTCCTGCCGCAACCGCCACTGCCCCAAGTGCCAGGCCCCGGCCGCACGGCGCTGGCTCGAGGCCCGCCAGGCCGATCTGCTGCCGGTCGACTACTTCCACGTGGTCTTCACGCTGCCGGCGGCGATCAGCACCATCGCCTACCACAACAAGGCGCTCGTCTACGGGCTGCTGTTCCCCATCGCGTGGAACCCTGTTCCCCTTGACTGGAATACGCATCCAGACCGCCGCGGCGACCCTGCGCACCATCGCCGCCGATCCCCGCCACCTGGGCGCCCGCATCGGCCTCACCCTGGTGCTCCACACCTGGGGCTCGGCGCTGACCCATCACCCGCATGTCCACGGCATCGTCCCCGGCGGCGGGCTCTCCCCCGACGGGCAGCGCTGGGTCGGCTGCCGGCCCGGCTTTTTCCTGCCCGTGCGGGTGCTCTCGCGGCTGTTCCGCCGGCGCTTCCTCGAGGCACTCGCCGCAGCCCACCGGCACGGCGCGCTGCGCTGCCTCGGTGATCACGCCGCCCTGGCCGACCCCGGCGCCTTCGCCCGCTGGCTTGCGCCCCTGCGCCGCCGCGAGTGGGTGGTCTACGCCAAGCGCCCGTTCGCCGGGCCGCAGGCCGTGCTCGCCTATCTCGCCCGCTACACCCACCGCGTCGCCATCGCCAACAGCCGCCTCCTCGCCCTCGACGAGCGCGGCGTCACCTTCCGCTGGAAGGACTATCGCGCCACCGGCAAGACCCGCCACCGCGCCATGACCCTCGCCACCGGCGAGTTCATGCGCCGCTTCCTGCTGCACACCCTGCCTCCTGGCTTCCACCGCATCCGCCACTACGGGCTCATCGCCAACACCGCACGACGGGCGAACCTGGCACAGGCCCGGGCGCTGCTGCATGCCCCCGGCGCCACCGCACCACCCACCGAGGCCAGTGCCGCCACCACCACGCATACTGAGAGCCCACCACCGACCTGGGTCTGCTCCGGCTGCGGCGCGGCCATGGTCGTCATCGAGATCCTGCCGCGCAGACCACACATCCGGGCGCCACCACCACAGCGAGGCGCACCATGAACCGCCTGACCACGACAGGCTCGCGACCGCAGCTCGATCCTCGCCGCATCAGTGAGGTGCGGCCCGGCAGCACCCGGGGACGCTGGGACCGGCCCAGTCACTCGTCGCGCCGGCCCGGAATCCTCACCCGGGGCCTTGTTACCGGGGTCCTCGAACCGCTTCGGCGGACACCGAGCCACCCGTCCAGGCTCCCAGAGCACCTTCGCAACGCCCTAATCCCCATAGTCGCATCGCTCGCATCCACCACTCCGGCTCATCCCGCGGTTTCCTCCCTGGAGGCTTCTCCGACGCCTGCCCACTGAGCACCGCGGACGCCTCCACGGCCCCGGCCTCGGGCAGGCATCGGACAACCCTTAACCATTCCGGACCTTCGACTCCCTATAGCCATCGTCCGCTTCCAGGATGGTGACACCAGAGACGCCGTGAAGTAGTCCAATTATGGCTCCTTTTGTTGAACTCACCCCGCACAGCACGACAACCTGGCCACGTCCCTGGAGAAGGTCTGGGCACACAGCTTGAGGCCCTCGGCCAGGGTCAGATACGGGAAGAGTTCGCTCGCCAGGTCTGCCACGGTCATGCGGTTGCGAATGGCCAGCGCCGCCGTCTGGATGATCTCGCCGCCGTTGTGGGCAACGATCTGCGCCCCGATCAGGCGCCCGGTGCGGGCCTCCGCGACCAGCTTGATGAACCCGCGGGTATCGAAGTTGGCAAGCGCTCGCGGCACGTTGTCCAGGTCGATGCGGCGGGCATCCGACGAGATGCCCTGCCCCTCGGCCTGACTTTCCGTGAGCCCGACCGTGGCGACCTGGGGATCGGTGAACACCACTGCCGGCACCACGGACAGGTCCAGCTCCGCGTCACCGCCGGTCATGTTGATGGCCGCCCGCGTTCCGGCCGCGGCGGCCACGTAGACCAGCTGCGGCATGGTCGTGCAGTCCCCCACGGCGAAGATGCCCGGCACGGAGGTGCGCAAATGGCGGTCCACCTTGATGGCCCCGTCACCCGTGGTATCGATGCCGGCTGCATCAATATTCAGCGCCTGCGTGTTCGGCCGACGGCCGGTGGCGACAAGCAGCCGCTCGGCCGTGAGGGTCTCGCCGTCGAGCGTCAGCCGAAATCCCGTGCCGTCATGGTCAACCCGCTGCGGGGTAGTGTGCGTCAGGACGCGGATGCCCTCGTCCTCCAGCGCAGCCCGCAGTGCAGTACCCACGTCGGGATCATCACGGCTGAGCAACGTGCTGCGGGCAAGGATGGTGACGTCACTACCGAGCCGCCGATACGCCTGGGCGATTTCCAGGGCCACGAAGGAGCCGCCGAGCACGACCAGATGTTCCGGAACCTCGTCGGTGAACAGCGCCTCGGTGGACGTCCAGTAGGGCGTCCCTGCAAGTCCGTCGATGGCGGGCACGGCCGGCGAAGCGCCGGTGGCAACCAGGATGCGGTCCGGTTCCAGGCGCTGCACCGCCCCCGAGGGCTCGTCCACCGCCAGCGTGCGCGCATCCTCGAAGCGGGCCCATCCGGCGAGAAACGTGATGGCGGGTTGATCAGCCAGGATGCCTTCGTACTTGGACTGGCGCAGTTCCTCGACCCGGCCACGGAGCTGGGCCAGCAGGGCGCTACGGTCCACCGGACCGGCGTCACGCGGGATGCCGTCGAAGGGGTGATGGGCCCCACGGTGGTGAAGCTCTGCTGCCCGCAGGGTGATCTTCGAAGGAACGCAGCCGACGTTCACGCAGGTGCCGCCGATGGTGCCCGCCTCGATCATGGTTACCCGGGCGCCCTCTTCGGCCGCCCGGATGGCCGCGGCGAACGCGCCGCCCCCACTGCCGATGATGGCGATGTGCAGTAGCGTCTTCTCCATCATGATCGGTTACTCGTGCACACGCGATGGGAAGCCCGCGTTGGCCGTCGCGCTTGTCAGCGCCTCGACCTCGGCACGCTTGTCGTCGAACGTCACCTCCGCCGTGCCGGTCTCCATGGAGGCGCTGGCATCGACGACGCCGTCCACACCTTTCAGGGACTGCTCGACCATGTAGGGGCAGGTCACGCAGGTCATGCCCTCGACCTCGAGGGTGACCGTGCGTTCTGCGCCCTGGGCTGCCGCGGCCCAGGACAGGCCAATGAGCGTGGCGAGTACGGCGTTGGTCGTGAATGTTTTCATGACGATCCTCCCGGCCTTCAGCGGCCAGTAATGAATGGAAACAACCAGGGCCAGACCACCGAGAGCGCGACCAGCGCGGTGGCTACCCACAGCGCGATCGTTGTCACCCGGGTCGCGGCGGTGGTTGCACAATAACCGTCCACCGTGCATGCACGGCGACGGCGTCGAAGGCTCCAAAACCCGGCGGCAATGAAAGCAATGGCGATCACCACGAAGACGGGCTGGTAGGCCTCGAGGCCGCGCAGCGTGCCCATCCAGGCACCGCCCACACCCATGGAGAACAGCACCAGCGGGAGAACGCAGCACGTGGTCGCCAGCAGCCCGCCCACCACGCCGCCACCGGCGAACCACCCGGTCGGCTCCCGGGAGGCCAAAACGCCGGGCCATTCTTTCGCGTTGTCGCTTGTTTGCCTTGCCATGAATCGCCTGCCCGCGTCGTTGACTGGAATGACAGAACCATAGACCCTCTAGTCGCTAAAGGGTCAACGACAGGAGCATCCGTGAAACTACGTATCGGGCAGTTGGCCAGTGAAACGGGCTGCCAGGTGGAGACCATTCGCTACTACGAACACATCGGCGTCCTGCCCCCGCCGACGCGGGCCCCGAACAACTACCGCGTCTATGGCGACAGCCACCGCCGTCGCCTGGTGTTCATCCGGCGGATGCGGGATCTGGGCTTCTCGCTGGAGGAAGTTCGTGCCCTGCTGCGCATGATCGAGGGTGGTGCCTATACCTGCGCCGAAGTGCAGGCGCTCGGTCAGGAGCACCTGGAGGCGGTGCGCGAGAAGATTGCTGACCTGCGCCGGGTGGAGAGCGCCCTGGCCGAACTGGTCGGCCGCTGCACGGGCGCCAATACTCCGGATTGTTCGATGCTGGAAGCGTTGTTCGAGGCACCCCGATTCAACGCGGCCGGGCAGTGCCCCAGTAGTTGAAACCGGCAAACCTCGGTGTTTTCGGCAGATAACCGCTGTCCATACGGTCGATACCGAACCCGGCACTGGCGATGAGATGCGGAATCGCCCGGTTGACGTTGCATCCGCCCGCCACCACGCGCCATAACGGATTGATCCTCTCCTGCCACTTGCGCACCGTCTCGTCCGGGGCACTCCCATGCTCACAGAACAGTAGTCGGCCCCCGGGTTTCAGCACGCGGCGCATCTCCTGCAGCGCACGATGCCAATCCGGAATCGTGCACAGGGTGTAGGTGAGCACCACGGTATCGGCACTGGCATTCTCCAGGGGAATCTCCTCAGCCGCCAGGTCCAGCCACTGAACCTGGAACGGAGCCGCGGCAACGTTCTTCCGGCCCTTGCGCCGCATGCCTTCCGAGGGTTCCAGGCCCCATACCAGCTCGACCTTGTCCGGATTGTAGTGCGGAATATTCAGCCCGGACCCCATCCCCACCTCCAGCACGCGACCGTAAGCCTCCGGGACGACTTTGGCACGCTGTCGGTCGACCACCTCATTGCCACAGGCGAGGTGCAACAAATGCGGCAAGACCTTGTTCTCGTAGAACGACATGACCGGGCCTCCCGTGATTACGTCGTCGGTCGGTCGCGCACCGGGAAGTGGTGGCGGCGCAGATGGATCGGATGGTGCCAGGGAGCATCAAGAGCTACCTCCTCGGTCCCGGCGTCATCGACATCCGATTCGGGGGCGGGATTGGGTAGCCAGCAAGTAAACAGCCCCCCACACCAACCCACCGAACGGCTATCGACTGATCTGCCGGCTGACAAACCAGGCAATCAACGGCGGCAGCAGGGTCCACTGCATCAGCGGCAGTAACCCGGTCCCCAGAATAGGCAACACCGGCATATGCTCGGCATAGGTCCAGCGCTGCGCGATTTCCGTGGCGTGCCATTCGAACACGATGGTGATGGCAATACCCACCGCAATGAACACGCCGAGATGCCGCAACCTCGGGCGCAGTATCCAGTACCGGTTGCCCCAGCAAAAGGCGACAACCCAATAGCCGGTGAGTGCGATCAATGCATCACCGCCCGTGGCCCGCGTGCAGAACAGGATGGCATCCCAGTGGCCGGCAGTCGGCATCGCCGCGAAGAACGGGACCTGCAGAAACTCCCACGGGTAATTGACCAGGAAGGCGAACAACAGCACGTTGAACTCCGGCAAGTCGAGAATCCTCCGTGCGTTCCCCATTCGGGCGGTGACCATGGTGTTCTCCCCGTTTGGGCGACCTCATCGGCGTGCGGCGGATGCCTTGAACGCGTGCGCTCTCCACTTCCCAAGCATCACATGCCAGAACCACTGAGCACTTGATCCGGGTCAATGCGCCCGACGCCCAACAGGCCTAGCTTGGGGAGTTGAAGTACTTGCCGCTTCGACGAGTAACGGCGGTGGCGCCATGACGGTGCAAGGGTTTCGCAGCTGGCTGTTGACCAGAATCACCGGAGCATTCCTGCTCTGGGTGATCTCGCTGTCGGTGGCGGCCGGTTATGCGTGCGCGCCACTGCTCGACGCCGGATCGCCACTGCTGGCCGACAGCGGAAATGGCACCCTCCAGTCCCAATCGGCACCGGATGCATGTAGCGAGCACCCGCCCGACACCCAAGGCAGCGTAAGCAAACCACTGGCCGACGCTTCGCACGGCCTTGATGTCGATGGTGCCTCTTCATACGGGACGCTCGGCCGTGCAGCCTTCGGTTCACCGAGCATCACTTCCGTCCTGACCTCCCGGCATCGCATGTCCGCGGGGTCGCAGCCCGTGTATCTCGCCACGGCGCGCCTTCGACTCTGAGTGTCTCCCCTGGCCATGAGACTGCCGCATCTTTGCGGCGTACCGCCTCGTGCCGGGTCGCCCGCATTACGTTGACCACTCGCACGCTGCGAGCCGAACACGCCCGACCCGCCAGAGGCCCACCGGATGACCCGGACCACCGGGTCAATCCCCAGGGAGACAAGACAATGACCATGAACCGACGGCGTTTTCTGGTCGCTGCCACCACGGTCGTAGGCGGTGCCGGCGCATTGACTGCGGCGGTACCATTCATCCGCTACTGGACACCAAGTGCGCGTGCCAGGGCCATTGCGGCCCCGGTGGAGATCAACCTCGAGGGGCTGGAACCCGGGCAGCAGATCAACGTCGACTGGCGCGGCCAGCCGGTCTGGGTGCTACGGCGGACCCCGGAGATGCTCCAGCGCCTGGACGCCCTGACCGATTCCGATGAGTTGCGGGACCCGCACGCCGAGGTCAAGGCCCAGCAACCGTCATACATCAGCGGTGCCCAGCGCGCAGTAAAGGACGAGTACCTGGTCGTGGTCGCACTATGCACGCACCTGGGCTGTGTGCCCCTGTTTCGCCCCGAGCCCGGCTCGATCTCCGCGGACTGGCCAGGCGGCTACTTCTGTCCTTGCCACGCCTCGATGTTCGACTTCGCAGGCCGCGTGTTTCGCGGCGTGCCGGCGAGCACGAATCTCGTGATTCCACCGCACCGCTACCTGTCCGAGTCCCGGATCGAGATCGGTGCTGATCCCGAGTAACGCGCATGGATGCCGACTGGCACGCCAGCCAACGCAAGCGGACCCGCTGTCAGTCATCACAAGAACGGGCTGTGCTACGAGACAGCCAGGAGGAACGTCATGAGAGTCTCTTACGTGGATCAAGGCCCCCCCATCAGCGTCCTGATCGGGGGCTGCAACGGCCCGTTTACGGAGAAGTCGCCCGCCGCCTCGGGCACTGAAGTACGCATCCTGCCCCTCCCCCACACGGGCAATGACGGCGGTTACGACGTAGCCGACAGGATAGCGAACAAACGGGTCGGGCAGACACCCGTGACTGTCAGCCAGCTCGTCGAAATCCTGCAAGCCGATGGCGGTCCGGACGCACTGTTCCGGCGGCTTCCGGAGCTCGACCCGCAGGACGTCCGCGACGCGGTGGACTACGCGGCGCGTTGGGGATTGCTGCGATGACAAACCACGATGACCCGATAACCATTGTCGGCGCCGGCCCTGCGGGCCTGGCATGCGCGATCCTCCTGGCACGTGGCGGCCGGCGAGTCATCGTGCATGAGCGCAGAAGCGACGTTGGCGCCCGCTTTCACGGCGACTATCAAGGCCTGGAGAACTGGACCGGTGGCTTTAATGCACTGGAGGAACTGGCCAGCGCGGGTATCAACCCAAGCTTCAGGCACTGGCCCGTCTCGCACCTGACGGCGTTCGACCCCGACGGAGAGACTCACGAAATGCGCTCGGATGAGCCTTTCTGTTACCTGGTCCGGCGCGGCCCTGGGTCGGATACGTTGGATCATGCCTTGCTGGATCAAGCACTGGCTGCCGGCGCGGAAGTCCGGTTCAACTCGACGATGAACCGCCTCTCGAGCCCCGGTGTCCTGGCCACCGGCCCGCCACGGGGCAACATCATGGCAGTCGGTTACCAATTCCAAACGGAAATGGCCGAGGGGCAATGGCTTGCAGTCAGTGACGAGCTGGCGCCCGGTGGCTACGCCTACCTGCTCGTCCGCGATGGCCACGGCACCGTGGCGTGCTGCATGTTTCGGGCGTTCCACGGAAGTAACCACCATCTACAACGAACCGTTGCGTTCTTCACGAATAAAGCCGGCCTGGAAATGCAGGCCCCACAACACATCAGCGGCGCTGGCAACTACGGCATCCCGTGCCGTGGGGAGCATGAAGGACATCTGCTCACCGGCGAACATGCCGGATTTCAGGACGCCCTGGCGGGGTTCGGGATGCGCACTGCGATACGCTCAGGCGTCCATGCGGCATACAGCCTGCTTGGGGGTGGCGACTACGAGGCGCTCTGGCGACACTCGATTCTGCCCGGTATCCGCCAAAGCATCAGCAACCGGCTAATCTATGCCAGGATGGGCCGTCGAGGCCGGCGCGCACTTGTGCGCCGCATTGCCGCAGGCGACACCCGTGCCGGTCTCTCCAGACTCTATCGGCCGCACTTGTGGGGACGAATGCTGTATCCGTTTGCCGAGTTCTCCGGCCGGATGCCGCAGAAAGATCCACGATGCTGTCACAGGATCTGCACCTGCGTTCGCTGTCGTTGCAGCCACTAGAACACTGCCACTGCATCTGAGGGGGATAGCCTGCGCATGGCAACCGATTCGCCTGGAACGCCGCCTTGCGGCCCTGCGAGCGGCAGCGTCGCGGAGACGTTGAATCGCTTCTGCTTCTGCCGCACGGTCGATCAGCATCTACTGCGAGAGCAGCTCCTGTCGGAGGAGCAGGATGCGGACCTCCACGAGGAAATCCTGGCGACTCGCCCGCATCTGTTTTCCAGCACCGCCGTCTTCCTGAGCCAGCGACACGCCAATGCAATGCATGCGCTGATCGATGCGGTAGAACAGGTCGTGGCCACACCGGCGTATCAGCAACACGTCATGGGCTGGGCACGACCAGTCGCTCGGCAGCGATTCGGGCCCCTCGGCGCGTGCATGGGCTACGACTTCCATCTGGGGCCGGACGGGCCGCAACTCATCGAGATCAATACGAACGCCGGCGGCGCCTGGCTCAATGCGGCTCTGGCGCGAGCGCAGACACCCTGCTGCGCGAATCTATTGAAGGACCCCGCCAGAGAGCCATCCCCTTACACCCTTGAGGACCGCTTGTTCGTCATGTTTCGTGACGAATGGGCCCTGCAACGTGGGAACGCATCTCTGGAAACCGTGGCAATCGTCGATGACTCCCCGACCGAGCAGTACCTGTATCCGGAGTTCGGCCTGGCCGCCCGGATGTTCCGGCGACACGGGGTCAGAGCCGTGATCGCGGATGCCGGCTCACTCCAGTATGCCGAGGGCAAGTTGTGGCATGAAGGCACCCCCATCGACCTCGTCTACAATCGCCTGACCGATTTCACGCTGGAATCAGGCGAGCACGCGAGTCTGCGACATGCCTATGAGGCGGGGGCGGTCGTGATGACCCCGAACCCGCACACCTACGCCTTGTATGCTGACAAGCGGAATCTGACTGTACTGACGGACCAGGAGCTACTGCGCCAGTGGCAGATCCCGGAACCCACCATTACGACGCTGCTTAGCGGCATCCCGCGCACCGTCGCAGTGACAGCCGAGAACGCGGACGCCTTGTGGCAGCAGCGACGGCACTTGTTCTTCAAGCCGGCCAGCGGGTACGGAAGCAAAGCCACCTACCGTGGCGATAAACTGACCAAGCGTGTCTGGCGGGAGATTCTCCAGAACCCCTATGTTGCCCAGTCCCGGATTCCACCAAGCGAGCGCGGAGTCCTGGTCGATGGTGAACAAACCACACTCAAGGTCGATCTGCGCAACTACGTGTACGCCGGCGACGTTCAGCTCATCGCCGCCCGGCTGTACCAGGGGCAGACCACGAACTTCCGCACGCCAGGGGGCGGCTTCGCATCCGTATTTACCTAATACAGAAGAGGCGACTGCCTGTCGATGTTCGGCCGGCAGTGATGACGAACGAATGACATTGCCACCCCGATTACGCCGGCTTGTGACGCTTGCGTTCGTCGTGCTCGCAAGCGCCTCCTGCTTCGCGGCGCTCAAAGCGGGCCTTGAATACGCCCCGCCATTACGCCTTGTGGCACTACGTTTGTTCATCGGTGGCACGACATTGCTGGCGTTGCTTCCTGTCCTGGGCATTCGGTTGTTGCCCCACCGCGGCCTATGGCTGTGGATCGTCCTGCTTGGTGTGGCCGTTACTGCTTTCGCCTACGGGAGCATGGCCATCAGCCTGGGATACACCGGCGCCGGGATTGCGTCGGTTCTGGGCAATAGCCAGCCATTACTAGCGGTGGCACTGGGCGTGTGGTTGTTCAACGAGAAACTGACACTGGCGCGGTTAATCGCGCTATTGATGGGTATCGCCGGTGTCATTCTGGTTGCGTACCCCGTGACCTCCGCTCTCCAGGTGGAAGGTGGCCTTGGGCCGCTACTGGCACTGGCATCCAGCGCCGGGTTGGTTGCTGCCAGCGTCGTCGTCAAGCATATCGGGTCGGGCGTGTCGCGGCTCGTTCTCGCCGCGTGGCCATTAGTGCTCGGCAGCATCCCCTTGTTTCTGCTCTCGCTCGCCCTGGAACCAGTCAACGCAACCGACTGGTCCCCGTATTTCGTTGGTGTACTGGTCTTCCTGGCTATTCCCGGCACCGCCCTACTGACACTTGGGTGGTACTCGCTCCTCCGGCATGAGGATCTCGGGCGATTGTCGCTGTACTTTTACGCGGTGCCCGCCGTCGGCCTTGTTCTTTCATGGTTTCTCTATGCGGAGCCGATTACCGGACAGGAGTTCGGTGGGGTCGCCCTCATCCTCGGAAGTCTCGTCGCTGTCTCCGTCGAAGAGTGGCGCGCTGAGGGAAGCCCGAGAACGTCAAGTACCGGCTCGTAGATGGCCGTCGTCACCGCGCCTCCCCTCAAAGCCAACGCCTGACCCTCCGCGCAACCCACTCACCGGCACGCCCGCGCCACGACCGCACCGACCATTTGGACAGGTGGATCTCCCGGGATTCACGCAAGTCATCGTCGAAACCCGCGGCCAACTCTCGGTTCAGTTCCGGGGATTCCGCCACCAGATTGAGTTCGTGATTAATAAAGAAGCTGCGGTAATCAAAGTTTGCAGTCCCCACCGTCCCCCAGTGCCGATCAACGATCACCGTCTTGGCGTGCAGCATCCGCGACTGGTACTCGAAAACCCGCACGCCTGCGGCCAACAACTTCGCGTAAGAAGAGCGAGCCGCCCATCCCAGCAACCGATGATCCGCCTTCGCCGGCACGACAACACGGACGTCCACCCCGCGCCTGGCCGCCTTGCACAGATGGCGTCTGACCACGGAATCCGGGACCAGGTACGGGGTGGTCACCCAGATCCTCTCGCGTGCCATCGCGAACTGCTGCCGAAGGGCGCAACGGAGGCGATACTTACACGAGCGGCCATGATTCGTCAGAAAATGCGCGTCTCCACTCGCGAGCGGTTGCCATCCATGGTGCCCCCGTTCGAACGCGCTCCATGCCTCGGCAGCTTCCGTGACCAAATGCCCCGTCACCCGCACATGCGTATCCCGCCACCGTTGCTCGCCGTAATGACGGCGCGAGTTGATCTCGGTGATGTTAAACCCACCCACGTATGCGGCGATGCCGTCAACGACCAGCAACTTGCGGTGATTGCGTCGGTGAAACCGCCAGGGCCGTCGCCAGTCGAACGGGTGGCACCACGTGAAGCGCACCCCAGCCTCCTGCAGGCGGCCCGCCGCCGCGTAAGAGAACTCCCCCCAGGAACCTGCGGAGTCAATGCGCAGGCGGACATCCACGTCCCGTCGGGCACTAGCGCACAACGCCGTGATGAACGCACCCCCGACACGGTCATCGGCGAAGATATAGCTTTCCATCCACACGCGCTGCTTTGCCGTCTCGATATCGCCGAGCATGCGCGCATAGAGTGAATCCCCCTCACGGAAAACCTCGAGCCCGGGCTCCGGGTTCACCGGAACTTGCGATGCGACGGCCATTCGGAAAACGCGAGAAAATAGAGGAACAGGAGATTCACCAGTGGGATCAGTATCAGCAAGCTGAGCCAGCCCGGATAACCCGCCTTGCTGCAGATCCGCCAGAAAGGGATGACGACGATGGGCGCCATCACCAGCATCCAGACGAGATGGAACCCAACCATTCCTTCGTTCATCATCATTGCTCAGTCTCCCGGCTTCCCGTGTTACCTGGCCCATGGCCCCGGTGTTCCCCATGCTCCTGGCCACGGGTCAGATCCAGACCATGGGCACCGGTTTCATCCGGTGAGACAGTCTCCAGTTGCAGCGTGGCGAAGTAGAAGCCGAAGTGGCTGGCCAGGAGGGACTGGGCCTCATCAAGGATTCTGGCGTGTTGCTCCGCAGAGCTGTCGTCGTCGATTCGCAGATGCCCCGAGAAAATGTGCTTGCCGGATGTGAGCGTCCAGGCATGGGGGTGATGGACATCCCGCACTCCCTCGATCTCCTGGAGCGAGGCGCAGACCTCGTCGACGTCAATGTCCGCCGGCGTATTCTCCATCAGTATGGATATGGAATCGCGCAGGATGCCCCAGGATGCCACCAGCACCATGACGCCGAAGGCCATGCCCAGAATGGGGTCGATCAGCAGGAACCCGGTGAAATGGATGACCAGTGCCGCGGCGATGATACCGAAGCTGCCCAGGAACGTTTGCACCACGTGCCAGAAGGCGCCGCGTGTGTTGATGTCCTCCTTCTGATCCTTGTACATGAGCGCAATCAGCCAGACCTCGGTCATCAACCCGACGGCGGCGACGACGAACATCGGCGTGGTCGGCAACTCGATGGGCGACTGCAGGCGCATCCCTCCCATGGTTAGCGCCACGAGCGCCATCACCAGAAGAGCCGCGCCATTCATCAATGCGCCGATGATCTCGGCGCGTTGTCCACCGAACGTCTGGCGAGCTGTCGGTGGCTTGCGTGCGATCTTCATGGCGACAAGCGCCAGGATCACCCCACCGACGGCAGAGAAGGTGTGCGCCGCATCGACGATCACCATCACCGACCCCGTGTAGAGGCCCACCGCCATCTCGAAGACGAAATAGGCTCCCGTCACCCAAGCGGCAATCTTCAGCCCGCGTTTGCTACCTGGCGCGTGCGCCGCATGATCATGTCCAGTCATTAAGCACTCCGTGGGCAACAGCGATGAGCCGATTGTTTCCAGGCATCAATGGGTATGGCCTCCGCTCTCGTCCCGGGCGTGGCCGTCATCGTCGTCGTGCCCGTGGTCATCATCGTTATGGGCGTCGTCGTCATGGGCATGATCATCCTCATGACCGTCGCCGTGATCGTGGTCATCCCCGTTATGGGCATGATCATCGGCATCCGGCAGAGACTGGACACCAACCCCGTGACCGTAGACCAGTTCGCCCCCGTAGTGGCCGGCCACCGCCAGTGGTACCGCGGCGATGGCTGCCGCCAGGACAAAACCGCGCCCCTCGCGCTGTTTGCGGAGCCAGTAGCGCGCCGCCCAAACGGCCAGCAGGCCGAAGGCCGCCGCCGCGGTCAATGCCCAGTTGCGATGGGTGGTCATAACCAGGTGCGAAGCGTCGTCATGCGCGACAGTGTTGTACGCGTACCAGCCAGAGAGCACTGTTCCCACCGTGAACAGGACACCCAGCACCAGGTTCACCCGGGCGGCGAGGCGGACAGTGCGACCGAGCGTTCCGGGTGGGCTGAAATGCGAAACGAGGTAGAGCAGCACTGATACGGAGAGCAGCGCCACCGTGAAGTGAACGAAGATCGGGTGCCAGTTGGGTAACGATTGCAGCATTGCGTTCTCCTCGGACGGCGCCACCCCGAGGGAAGGCGCCGTCATTGAACGACTCAGTGCTGGTGACCGTCGTGGTCACCTGCGTCGTCGTGGTCGTCGGGATCGGCTTCCACAGTCTCGCCACAGGCTTCCCGGGTCTGGCGGTCCACCATCACGTGCGAAGCCTCCAGCAGGGCGTCGCAGCGGGCATCCCGGTCGACGCGTTCGGCGTTCACGTACATGTGGCCGAACTGCGGGACAGGGAGCATCTCCTGGCGTTCGTCCATGGCGTAGGGTTCCGGATTGTCCCGTTCCAGATAAGACCAGGCACCCTCGCCTCCCGCGGTCTGGTGATCTCCGTGGTCCCCGTGGTCCCCGTGGTCCCCGTGGTCCCCGTGGTCCCCGTGGTCCCCGTGGTCCCCGTGGTCCCCGTGGTCCCCGTGGTCCCCGTGGTCCCCGTGGTCCCCACCATGATCGTGGTCATTCCCGGCCAGCGCCAGCGGTGAAACGGCCAGGGCGAGAGCGAACAGAAGCGTTGCCAATATTTGCCGATGCATGATCAATGTCCTCCGAAACTCGGACCCGGCAGCAGCATGTCGTGCTCCAGGTGGATGATGTCGTCGCGCCGACCGACGGACTGGTTGAAGGTGTGGTCGAACTGCATGCTGACGCCGAACTGCACGGTGGTTTCGTGCTCCAGGCCGATCCCACGGCGCAGATCCCCCTCGTAGCGTTCGTGGGCCACCTGGGCGACGGCATCGATGCCGTTGCCAAGCCGCCAGGCGAAGCTGGGAGCCACCGCGTAGCGGCGGGCGTTGTCGAAATCGCCGTAGTCCTGCCCGGCCACGGTCAATGCCGCCTGCCAGCGCTGCTGGAGATAGGGGCGGTGGCGATAGCGCAGCGAGGCCACAGCGGTGGCAGCATCACTGCGGGCCCGCTCCAGTGGGTCCGAGAGGCTCCCGTAGTCCTCGCCCTGGCTCCACATGAGCTGGGTATCCAGGTGCAGCAGCCGCTCCGGGTGGCCGCTGATGTTGAACCCGGCCCCGAGCTGCACCGTCACGAGATCACCGTCATCCAGGCCGCCCCGCTCGTCGAAGGGCTGCACGTCCACGGACAGGCCCGCGAAGGTCAGCCCGCGGTCGGTATCCACGGTCTCCGGCACGTAGTAGTGCAGGCCAAGGGAGCCGCTGTTGAAGCTACCGTAGTGCGGATCCCCCGGTGCCCCCTCCGGCCTGGCCAGGGCGGCCGCCGTCATGCCGAAATACGGCGTGAACCACCAGTCGGCCGCCACCTGCTCGCCGTAGACGGTGAGCGTATCGCTGTCACCCTCCAGGCGGGCGTTGGGCACGTGAGTGTAGGCGAGCAGATCATCATCCCGCACCGTCGGGAAACGCAGCAGGCTGTTCGTCAGGCCGGTGCGTCCGACCCGGGCCTCCCATTGGCGGCCGCCCACACCGGCGTAGGCCTGGTGCAGGAACACGCTCTCGTTCATGTCGGTGTCCCCCAGCGCCTTGAAGCCGAAGGCACCGAAACCATAATGGTTGTCGTCGTGCAGGTGCTTGGCGAAACCGAGCAGCAGGCTGGAGTCCTCGATGTCGATCCCCTCCTCCGAGGTGGCGCCGTCATCAACCCGCTGGAGCTGCTCGAAGTCCACCGTGGCCAGCCCGCGACCGCCAATGACGATCTCCGGCGGCACGTGTGGGTCGATCTCAAACGCACTGGCCGGCAGCGCCACCGTGAGGAGCGCGCCGGTCATCATCAGGGCATGGTATTTCATGCGGCACCTCCTCACTGGTTGATGGTGGTGGACGGCACGTAGGGCGGATCGCCCATGTCCTCGTACTCGAGCATGGTGATCATGCCCCCGGGGTAGATGCCGTTGTTGCGGCTGTGGATCTCCTTGTGGTCGTGGAAATCCCAGAAGCCCGGGTTGTTGCCGTAGACGATGATGTCCACGGTCTTCCCCGGGGTGACCGGCACCGTGTTGAGCTTGATCGGCTGAGGCAGCGGATTGCCGTCCTCGGCCACCTTCCAGAACTGGTGCCCGTGCAGGTGCATGTGGTGGTCGGCGATGCCGCCGTTGATCAGCCGGATGCGGATGTACTCCCCCTGGCGGATGCGCAGGTGGCCGTGCTCGCCCACCGTGGAGGGGTAGGACTTGCCGTTGATGGCGAAGAAGTTGGGCTGGATGGTGCCGCCGGGCGCGTTGCCCCGGGTGTACGGCGGCCGCCAGCCCTCCTCGATGGCCTTGACGAAGTCCTCGTAGCGCTTGAAGAAGCCGTGGGTGGCCGCCGACAGCCGCCCGTCGCGCATGAGCTTGTTCACCTGCCCCATGCCTTCGAGCACCTCGTTGATGTGCTCGCGGGTGAACTCGAGATCGAAGCTCTCCAGCACCAGCACGTAGTCCCGCTCGTAGGGGAACTGCTCGCGGATGGGGTCGTTGGGGGAGTCGATGATGAACGCCCCGTGCAGGGCAGACATCATGTGCAGCGGCGTGCCCCAGTGGCAGTGGTAGAAGCGCGTGCCGTGGGGGCGGGCCTGGAAGCGGTAGGTGAATGTCTCCCCCGGGTGCACCGGGTCATGGGACATCATGGGCACACCATCCATGGTGTAGATGAGATCCACCCCGTGCCAGTGGATGGTGTGCATCTCCTCGGTGTTGTTGGTGACGTTCACCTCGATCCAGTCGTTCTCCTGCACCCGGAACACCGGCCCTGGCACCTGGTTGTTGAAGGCGAACGCCGGGAACTTCACGCCGGGCAGGAGTTCGTGCTCGATCAGATCGAAGGTCATGTCAAAGACCCGGTAGTCCACATCGTCAGGTGCTCCAGGGAGCACCTGCTTCCCGTGGGCGTGGTCATGGTCCTGCATGAACATCATGGAGCCCTTGCCGGGCTCATGCAGGTGCCGGGGTGCGACACCGAAATCCTCCGGCGAGCGGCCCGAGGCCGCAAACGGCGTGGCGGCCACCGCGCCACCGGCAAGTGCGCCCGCCGTCTTGAGAAAGCGGCGACGCACGGGATCGGTCGCCGCACCGGCATCGTCGTGCCGGTCATCGTGATTGCTGGACATGGTTCCACCTCGTTGGAACGAATCGGGAAAGCGCCCGCGGGGCGATCGCCCGCACGGACACGCGCGCGTTCAAACGAGGTGTCTGGGAGGTCTCAGGAGGGAATCAGTACGGTGGTGGGGATGGCCGGGTCGGTGGCCGGCAAAGCGCTCACCGGGGGGCATTAGGTCAAGGCTCTCGCCACCGGGCAGTGCCGCCGCCAGGCAGGAACCACAGAGTCCGCACTGCCCGGGGTGGTCATGGTGATCGTGGGTGCTGCCATCCTGCTCATGGTCCGCATGGGCCGGCGCCGCTGCCTCTCCATGCGCACCACCGTCCAGATCAGGCGCATGCGCATGCACCGCCCCACCGAGGAGCAGTTGCAGGACCAGAACGGCAATGACGATCCAGCGGGCACGGTGCATGGCGCTACAAGTTACGCTTTAAATCGAGTCCAGGCAATCGTCCGAGCACTACCGACCTGCCCATGCCTTGATCCTGATCAATTGACGATTGGCTCACAGTGCTATCCTGTTCTTGTAATATTCGTGATCCCAGCGGACGCGCCTGATGCAGATGCCACACGGCAACAGTTCCACCGAGCAAGAAGCGCGGCCTACCCCTTCCTGGCGGCTGCTGTTGCTCGTACTGCTGGTATTGCTCCCGGTAACCGCCGTCCTGGCGAGCCCGAACCCGGCGCATTTCCCCGCTGCGAATGTGGTCCAGGACGAAGCCAGCGTGCCTGGGCATCACCCGTCCGACACGCCCACGTGCCATCATGCCGGGCATCACACCCAGGTGTCGGCTCTGGTCACCGACAACCGCGAAGCTGAACCGCCAACTCCGGCCGACAGCGGCGCCGCAATGCCCAGCGCGGGGCCGGGGCAAGGCCGTCACGCCGCGACAGAAGACGCGCCCCGGGCGGTATCGGCTGACGAGCTCCGATCTACCCTCCCCGTTTACCTGCGGACCCTGCGACTGCGCGTCTGATCGACCCACCTCCTGCGACGCTGCGCCCATCGGCGCCCGTTTTCCCTGTTCGGGAGGTAATTACCCATGCATTCCTTCATCCATGATACCGGCGCGGGCTTCTGGCTCGGGCACTCACTGATGGTAATCCTCATGATCGCCGTCTTCACGCTGACATTAACCGGTGCCTACCTGCTTCTCCTTGCTGCGCTTGAGCGGCGCGAGACGGACAGCGGTGAAACAGTAAAGGCGGGGGCGCAGGGATACGCCCAGGACGAAATGGACCGGGAGGGGTCTCTTCACCGTTCTGATTCATCTTGACCTTCCAATTATTGGAAGGTTTACGCTTTTCACTGCATTGAGAGGTAAGAGAGTTCAGTCATTTGCAATGACTGAACTCCCGACACGGATTCCGGCAACGTGCACCTAATGCAGCTGTTGTTATCTACTTGATTCATATTATGAAGCACACGCTTCAGGAGGTTCCGAAATGACGATGCATCGCGGTTACAAAGCAGCACTGGGTCTGGCCCTCATTGTGGGGGCAGGCACCCTTGGAATCGTCGGCGCCCAGGGCATGCAAGGCATGATGGGCGGCGGCATGCAGGGCAGCGGCGGCCAGAGCGGCATGATGCAGGACTGCCCCATGATGGAAGGTGGCTCCGGCGGCATGCAGGGCATGATGGGTGGCGGTATGCATGGCGATGGCCAGGGTGGCATGGGCATGATGGGCGGCATGATGCAGGGGCTGGACATGGATGATGACCAGCGCGAGCAACTCCGCGAGCGCCGCAGCGAGCACCGCCACCAGCACTTCAGCCGCATGGCCGAAATGATGGACCTGCGTGAGGAGATGCACGCCCTGATGCACTCGGACCGGCCCGACCCGGATGCCGTGCGTGAGCTCCACGGCCGCATGGCCGATCTCCACGGCGACATGATGGCCGACCGTATCCGCCTGCGGAACGACATGCAGGACATGCTCAGCGACGAGCAGCGCGAGCAGATGCGCGAGCGCATGCAGGAACGCCGCGGCGGCATGGGCGGCGGCGAGCGCGGCGGTGATGATGACCATGAGCAGCATCACGGCGACTCGTAGTCGGTGAACGGCGTTGTAGGAGCGGCGCAAGCCGCGACCATGTGTCGCGCGCCCAGAGAGCTGGAACGGTCGCGGCTTGCGCCGCTCCTACAACGTGTGAGTTCGGGGCCGCAGGCATGCCCGCCCGCGGCGCCACACGCCATGCACGGAGGACATGCACATGTGGACGCGCATCACGCACCGGCTGGGAACACCTCTGACGGTAGTCCTGATCGCCGGGCTCGCCCTGGTCGGCGGGAGTCTGGCCGCCGATCACTGGGAACATATTGTTGGCTTTGCGCCATTCCTGCTGCTTGCCGGCTGCCTGATCATGCACCTGTTCATGCATCGCCACGGCGGCGGGCACGGACATGATCGGTAGACGAATCGCGATCAGATCCTCGAACACTGAACCTGAGCGGGTGACATACGCATGACAATGGAAGCCAAACTGGTCGTCCCCGGCATGGGCTCGGACCACTGCGCCGGAATCGTACGAGCCTCACTGGAACGCCTGGACGCCGTGGAGTCGGTGAGCACCAACATCGCCAACCACCGGGTGGTCGTGCGCTACGACACCAGTGCCGCCGATGCCGACGCGCTCCGTAGCGCCGTGGAGGGCGCCGGCTACGATGTGGCGCGGGTGGACGCCGGTGGCGAGGGCACCACCATCAAGCTCGTGGTCCCGGGCATGGGCTCGGACCACTGCGCGGGCATCGTGCGCGCCTCCATCGAGCGCCTGGAGGGCATCGACGGCATCCGCACCAACATCGCGGACCACCGCGTCACCATCACCACCGCTGCCAACGGGCCCGACGGCGAGGCACTGCGCGCCGCCGTGGAAGGTGCCGGCTACGATGTCGCCGCCGTCGAGACCGAAGGAGAGGACGAGCACGCCGACGACGCCGCCATCGACGAGGCGTACGTGAAGCAGGCCTGGCGGCGGCTGTGGATTGCCATGATCCCGACCGCGGCGATCATGGTGCTGATGATGCCCCACATGTTCTGGCAGCCGATTCCGGGGTATCTCCTCATCGTCGCCGTGCTGGCCTTCCCGGTGGTCTTCCTCGCCGGCGGGGCGGCCACCCACCGCTCGGCGTGGCGGTCGCTCAAGTCCGGGCACCTGAACATGGACGTGCTCATCTCCATGGGCAGTCTGCCGCCCTATTTCATCGGCCTGGTGGGCTTCGTCTACCCCATGACCTCGTTCATGGAGATGGCGGCCACCATCATGGCCTTCCACATGCTCGGGCGCTATCTGGAGCACCGCGCCAAGGGCCAGGCCTCGTCGGCCATCCGCAAGCTGCTGGACATGGGCGCGAAGACGGCCCGTGTGGAGCGCGACGGCGAGGAAGCGGAGGTCCCGGTCAAGGAACTGCGCGCCGGCGACGTGATGATCGTGCGCCCCGGCGAGAAGGTGCCCACCGACGGCGAGGTGGTCGAGGGCGAGAGCACCGTGGACGAGTCCATCGCCACGGGCGAGTCCGTGCCTGTGGGAAAGGGGGTGGGCGCCACCGTGCTGGGCGCAACCATCAACCAGCAGGGGCTGCTCAAGGTCCGCGCCACCCGCGTGGGCAAGGACACCTTCCTCTCGCAGGTGATCCGGCTGGTGGAAGAGGCCCAGGGTTCGCGGGTGCCGGTGCAGGAGCTCGCGGACCGTATCACCGCCCGGTTCGTACCGGCGGTGCTGATTATCGCGGCGCTGTCCTTCCTCGTCTGGCTCGCCTTCAGCGGCGCGCTTGAGCCCATCCTGCTCTGGGGCGAGGGCTTCCTGCCCTGGGTGGACGCCACCCAGCCGCCCATCGTCCTGGCGATCCTTGCCGCCATCGCGGTGCTGGTCATCGCCTGCCCCTGTGCCCTGGGGCTGGCCACGCCCACGGCGCTGATGGTGGGCTCGGGCATGGGCGCCGAGCGCGGCGTGCTGATCCGCTCCGGCGCGGCGATCCAGAGCCTCAAGGACATCAAGGCCATCGTGCTCGACAAGACCGGCACCATCACCCGCGGCGAGCCGGCCCTGACCAATGCCCTGCCCGCCGAGGGGGTCACGGAGGAGCAGGTACTGGCGGCGGCTGCGGCCGTGGAAGCCGGCTCCGCCCACCCACTGGCCGATGCCATCGTCCAGGGCGCAAAAGAGCGTGGGCTGGAGGTGGGCAAGGTCACCGGGTTCCAGTCCCACACCGCCCGCGGCGTGGAGGCCCAGCTCAACGGCGAACGCGTGTTCGTGGGCAGCCGCCGGCTGCTGACCGAGCACGGCATGGACGTCACTGCCCTGGAAGAGCAGCTCGCCGAACTCGAGCACGCGGGCAAGACGGCCATGCTGGTGGCCATCGGTGACCGGCCCGCCGGCATCGTGGCGGTAGCCGACACCATCAAGGACGACTCCGCGGCGGCCATCGCGGAACTCCGCCGCCTCGGCATCGCTTGCGTCATGGTCACCGGCGACAACGAGCGCACCGCCCGGGCCGTGGCCCGGGAAGTGGGGCTCGACGAGGTCCAGGCCGGCGTGCTGCCCGAAGGCAAGGTGGATGCCATCCGCGAACTCCAGCAGCGCTACGGCGAGCACGTGGCCATGGTGGGTGACGGCATCAACGACGCCCCGGCACTCAAGCAGGCCAACGTGGGGATTGCCATCGGCGCTGGGGCCGACGTGGCCATCGAGGCGGCGGACGTCACGCTGGTCAGCGGCGAACTCACCAAGGTGGTGGAAGCCGTGGAGCTCTCACGGCTGACCTTCCGCAAGATCGTACAGAACATGTTCTGGGCCTGGGGCTACAACGTGGCCGCCATTCCCATCGCGGCCATCGGCCTGCTCCACCCCATGATCGGCGTCATCGCCATGACGGCGAGTTCGCTGTCCGTGATCGGCAACTCCGTGCTGCTCAAGCGCGCACGGCTAGGCGGCAAGAACACCTGAATCCGTTATTTCATCACGAGGACACAACCATGAACCACAACACCCTGCGACGCCTGGCCGTAACAGCCGCCCTGATGCTGCCCGGCGCCGCCCTGGCCACCACGGCCACGGTGCACAAGACGCCCACCTGCGGCTGCTGCGATGGCTACGTGGAATACCTGGAGAGCCAGGGATTCGATGTGGAGGTCGTGGATCACGACAGCATGAACCCGATCTTCGAGGATCTGGGTATTGACCGGACCATGGCCAGTTGCCATACCGTCGAGGTCGGCCCTTACACGGTGATCGGCCACATGCCAGTGGAAGTGATCGAACAGCTACTGGACGAGCGGCCTGCGATCCGCGGCATCACCCTTCCGGGCATGCCCGTCGGCTCGCCCGGTATGCCCGGCGAGCAGCAGGAGCCGTGGACCATCTACCGGATCACCGCGGATGCCAAGGAGCCGGAGGTGTGGGGGCAATACTAGGCCTGGTCCCGTCGTCGAGACGTGAAAGCCCGCCATGAAGGGGCTACGAGGGTATTGGCGTGCGCAGATCAGGGTAGGTGACATCTATCTGGCGATCGTCTTGGAGGTGTGCAGCCGTCGTGTGGTCGGCTGGCCGATGGCCACGCACCTGAAAACGGATCTGGTGGTCAATACCCTTAGAATGGCGCTGTCGCAGCTTCAACCGAATGGTGTCATCCAGCATAGTGGAGTGGCAGTAAGAATGTCAGGTGCCGGATGTTCCTAGGAGAAAGGGGGTTCGCCCCTCGATGGGGTCGGTCGATGATTGCTTCGACAACGCCATGGTGGAGAGCTACTTCGCCACCCTGGAGCGCGAACTGCTGGATCGCCGTCGGTTCCGCAATCCCACTGAGGCCCGGCTTGAGGTGTTCCGGTTCATCGAAGGCTGGTACAAGCCGCATAGGCGCTCTCCATGCACATCACCCTCGGGGGGCCACGTCCCGATGAGCCTTCAGATCAGGTATCGTGCTCCCGCGCCGGCCGGCGCGCTCTGGCTGATTGCGATCATTCTGCTCGTCGCGGCGCTGTATTGGTTGCGCCCACTCGCGGCACCGATCGCCTTCTCACTGTTCTTGATCGCCCTCGTCTGGCCACTTTATCGGCACAATGCTGCCAGGGGCCGGGCCCAGCGTGGCTTGGCGTTGGTAGGCTGCGTTCTGCTCGTACTCGCCGGCGCCTTGGCGCTGCTGGCTCTGGCCGGCTACGCCATCCGCACGGTGGCCGACGGCCTCGGCGTCTATGGCCCGCAGTTACAATCAAGCTACCGTGCGGCCGTTCTGTGGCTGGAAGCGCAAGGCATAGCGGCGCCGACGGGATCGGCCCAGTTCAGCCCGACCAATATGTTTCACGTCATTCATCAAGCCGCCGCGCAGCTCAATGCGATCCTGGCGTTTCTCGCCCTGACGTTGATCTTCATGATCATGGGCCTCCTGGAAGTCGACACGCTCCGGCGCCGTCTGCCTTACGCCGTCGGCGCCGCTCTTGCCGAGCGGCTGGTCAGGGCGTTCCAGGCCCTGGCGCATAAACTGCGCCGCTACATGCTCGTTAGATCCGTGATCAGCGCCATAACCGGCCTTCTAACCTGGTTATTGGCCGTGCTGCTGGGACTGGACCTGGCCGTAGCCTGGGGCACGCTCGCCTTTGCGCTCAACTTTATTCCCTTCGTGGGGTCGATTATCGCGGTATTTCCACCAGCCCTGTTTGCCGTAGCCCAGTTCGACGGCTGGCTACAGCCTCTGCTTGTGCTCACCGGTATGGGACTGATTCAGTTCTCGATCGGCAATTTCCTCGATCCAAAGCTTGAGGGGCGCATACTCACCCTGTCACCCTTCGCCGTCATCTTCTCGGTGTTTTTCTGGGGCGTAATCTGGGGGATTCCCGGCGCATTCATGGGAGTGCCTCTGACGATCGCCCTGGCGACGATTTGCGGCCAGTTCCGAGCGACCGGCTGGGTGAGCCGGCTGCTTTCGCCGGCCGAGAGCGGAACCCGGCTCGACGAAGGAACCTGACGGTGGCCACCGCGAGTGATCCCCGAAACTTCCGCATGCAAACCACATTACTGGCGCACCCAGGGCGCGAGGCAAGGTCATATCGGCGATGCATAATGCCTTGAATCGAGGCGTTTATTAGCCCCGGTTTCAGGACGCGGAAGTACGCCGGAATAGCATCGCGGCAAGGCCCAGTAGTGCCGCGCCTGACACCAGCAGGGCCAGCGCCTGGGGCCACAACACGTCCAGACCCGCCCCCTTGAGGAATACGCCGAGAATCACGTCCATGTAGTGGCGTAGCGGGCTTGCCAGCGACGCGGCCTGCAGAATCTCCGGCATGCTCTCCACAGGCGCCAGGGTTCCGGATAGCATCATCATCGGGAACAGGCCGAAAAATGCCAGCAGCAGCGCCTGCTGCTGGGTGTGACTGACAGTCGCGATCAGCACACCCAACCCGATTGCGCTCAGGAGGAACAAGCCAGTCAAGGCCAGGAAAAGAATCAAGCTGCCCTGCATGGGAACCCCGAACCACCACACGATCAGCAGGCTAGGGAAGACCGACAGCAAGCCGATCACCAGAGTCGGCGTAACCTTGGCGATGAATAGCTCAGTGATGCGAATCGGGGTGACGCGCAACTGCTCAATGGTGCCCGCCTCTTTCTCGCGGACAATCGACGCCGCCGAATAGATCACGCCCACCATAAGGGCTGCAAGGCCGATCATGGACAACACCATGAACGAGGTAAACGTCTGATCGGGGTTGTAACGCACGCGCAGAATCGACTCGACCCCGGCAGACACGGGGACGCCGTCCAGTCCCTCCATGGCAAACCGGTTGATGATCTCCAGCGCATCGCCTCGCGCTTGCGCCGCGAGGTTGGCGTGAGTGCCGTCCAGCAACAACTGAACGGCGGGTCGCTCGGCACGACTGAGATCGCGTTGGAACCCCTGCGGCACCACGAGCGCCACCCGGGCGCGCCCCTCTTGCAGCCATTGCTCGATCGCCTGGTCGTCCGCGGCCTGACCGACATACGCGAACGCGTCGGTGGTGGTGAACCGCTCCACCAGGCTTCGACTCGCCGGCGTGCGATCTTCATCCACCACCGCGAACGGCATGTTTTCCACATCCATGGTCAGCGCATAGGCGCAGATCACCACCTCCACGGTGTACAGCCAGAGAATCAGAACCAGAATGATGCGATCCCGTAGAAGCTGCACGAACTCCTTGGCGAGCAACCCCCTGAGCCGTGTCCCCATCACGCCACCTTCTTGCGGAAACGCCACACGGCAAAGCCAAAGATAACCGCCGTGTAGGCCAGCAGCAGCAGCGCCGACGGCCAGAGCTCCGGCAGCATCGCCCCCTTGAGAACCAGGTCACGGGAGAAGCCGACGAAGTACTGGACCGGGAACACCTGCGTGTAGATCTGCATGACATCGGGCATGGTGAAGATCGGGAAAAGAAACCCCGAGAACAGGAAGGCCGGCATAAGCGTGACAATGAGGGCGAGCAGCATAGCCACGAGCTGACTGCTGGTCAGCGTCGAGATGAGCAGCCCAATGCCGACGGTACAGAAAACGTAGACAAGCCCCACGGCAAGCAACAGGCCCGGATTCCCGCGCAGCGGCACGTCGAACCAGACGAAACCGACGACGATGACCATGAGCAGTTGCAGGAAGGCAATGCCCCCGTACGGGATCAGCTTGCCCGCCAGGAACTCGGCGGCGGTAAGCGGCGAGGCGAAAATCTGCTGGATCGAGCCGCTCTGCTTCTCGCGGGTCAGGGCCAACGCTGTGAGCAGCGGCGGCAGCGCCATGAGGATGACGCCGAACAGCCCTGGGATGACGTAGACCGTGCTGGCGAGCGCCGGGTTGTACCACACACGCGATTCCACGCGCACGGACCCCTCCGCTGGCTGGCCGAACCCGGCAATTACGGTTTCGGCGTACCGGGCCACGAGATTGGCCGTGGATGAGTATGTGCCGTCGACCAGCACCTGAACCGGCGCGTGCTCCCCGCGTGCCACCCGCTCCCCGAACCGTGGCGGAATGGATACCACCAGGTTCACCGCACCGCGCCGCAGATCGGCCTCCCCCTGCTCCGGGGTCGCGTAATCGCTCTCCAGCCGGAAGTAACCACTGCCCACGAACTGCTCCACGAGTGCTCGGCTCGTGGGCGAACGGTCCTGATCCACGAGGCCCAGGCGCACATCATCCACCTCCATGGAAATGCCGTAGCCGAACAGAAACAGCATGACCAGGGGCATCAGCAGCGCCACCACGACGGTCGCCCGGTCACGGACGATCTCCCGGGTTTCCTTGCCCACGACCGCGGCGATGCGGGTCCGCTTCATGGTGCCGCCTCCGTCGCCGCCGCGGCGCTCTGCTCCCGCTCAATGAAGGCGACGAAAATCTCCTCTGCCGACACCAGGCCGCGCCCTGGGAACTGCTCCCGCAGGGCGTCGAGATCCCCCGTGGCGATCAACCGTCCCTCGTGCATCAGGCCCAGCCGGTGGCAGTACGCCGCTTCACCAAGGTGATGGGTGGTCACCAGCACCGTCATTCCGCCGTCCGCAAGCAAGCGGATCAAGCGCCAGAAGCGCGAGCGCGCCAGGGGATCCACTCCGGATGTCGGTTCGTCGAGGAACAGCACCGATGGTTGGTGCAGAATGCTGCACGCAAGCGCCACCCGCTGTCGGACGGCCCCTGACAGGCGTCCCACCAGTTCCTTTTCGAACGGCTCGATATCGCAGATCGCCAGCGCCCATGGGATTGTTCGCCGCGCAGAGCGGCGCGACAAGCCGTAAGCGCTGGCGAAGAAGGCGAGGTTCTGGGCCACCGTGAGGTCCAGATACAGCGAGAAACGCTGGGACATGTACCCAATGCGCCCCCGGAGCACCTGCGGGGCCGACAGGACGTCCGCGTCGGCAACACGCGCCATGCCGGCCGTGGGCGCGAGCAAGCCGCAGAGCATGCGTATGAGCGTGGTCTTGCCGGCCCCGTTGGCTCCAAGCAAACCGAAAATCTCCCCACCCACGACCTCCAGGGAGACACGATCCACGGCCACGAAATCACCGAAACGCCGTGTCACCTCGCGGGCGATGATGGCCTCCGACACCGCCACGGCGGGCGTGCTCACCTCCGCAGTGCCCTGGAGCCCGGCATCACCCGGCGTGACACCACGGAGAAAGACGAACACGTCATCCATGCCCGGCCTTGCCGGCTCTGCCCGGCCCGTGCCCTGAAGATGGGCGTCCAGCCCGGACGCATCAGCGGCCGACGCCTCCATGACCACGCGCACCTGGTCGGCCCACCAGTCCACCCCCAGAACGCCCGGCACATTCCGCAGCCCAGCCTCGACGGTCGCGGGTTGCTCCGTAGTGACGCGGTAGACGTTGCCCTGCGCCAACGCACGCAGATCCGATGGCGTCCCTTGCGCAAGAACACGGCCTTCATCGAGAAAGAGCACACGATCGCATCGCTCCGCCTCGTCCATGTACGACGTGGCAAAGACAACCGTGGCGCCCTGCTCCCGGCGATCCTCGAGCATGCGCCACAGCTCCCGCCGGGACATGGGATCAACGCCCAGTCCCGGCTCATCGAGCAGCAGTAACGCAGGCTCGTGGATGAGATTGGCGCACAGGGCGAGCTTTTTGCGCATACCACCCGACAGCGCACCCTCGCGTCGATCCGTGAACGGCGCGAGCCCGGCCATGGCCAGTAACCGCTGCCGCCGGTCCGCGAATACGTCAGCCGGGACGTCACGTACACTCGCCGCGAACGCCAGGTTCTCCGCGACGCTCAGGCGGTCATAGAGCGTGAACCCCTGCGCCATGTAGCCGATACGGGACGTCACCTGCGCTGCTTCACGGACCGTGTCGAACCCCAGGACGCGGGCATGGCCCTCGGTGGGATCGAGGATCGCGCTGAGGAGTTGCAGCAACGTGGTCTTGCCGGCACCGTCCGGCCCGACCAGACCGACGATTTCGCCGGTGCGCACGGTCAGATCAACGTTCTCGACAGCGCGGGAGCGGCGGTACCGCCGCCCCAGACCCTCAGCCACGATGACTGTTTCCCCCTCCGCCATCGTGCCGCCCCTAGCTCCCCGGAACGAAAAGCCGTTCCGGCCATTGCGCCCCGTCCTGCCAGAGAATCCAGGCATCCGCCGGCATGCCCGGCTTGAGCGTCCCGTCTGGATTATCGAGATCGATGGTCACGCCGTAGACCATGCGCACGCGTTCATCCGGCATGTGGATATCCCGCGGCGTGAACTGCGCGGTCTGGTCGATACGTGCGATCCGACCCTCGAAAGCGTGCTCGGGAAAGGCATCCACGCGCACACGCACCGGGCCGCCAAGATCGATGCGCCCGAGGTCGCGTCCCGGGATGAAGACCCTGAGCTCGACCCGCGTCAGATCCACCAAAGTGGCCACCGGTTGCCCTGGCTGCAGGAACTCACCGGTTTCCACCGACCGGGTCAGCACCGTGCCGTCAATCGGCGCCGCTATTCGGGCTCGAGCAAGACGGTTGGCGCGCAACTCGCGCTCGTGCTCGGTCGCCGTGATCCTTTGAGTGATCGCGGCGATGTCCGCCTCGGCCACGGCAACACGCGCCCGCGCCTCACGGAACCCATCCTCAGCCTGGTCCACCTCGCTTTGACTCACGGCTTCGTCCTCCAGCATGCGCCGCAGTCGCGTCAGTTGCCGCTCCGCCGTCTCCTCATGATGCTCCCAGAGTTCCAGGTTTCGCCGGGCGCGGTCGCGCTCCAGGTTGAGGGCCTCGATCTCGGACTCCACACGGGCCTTCTCAAGCCGTAGATCCGCATCGTCGACCCGGACCAGCGGGTCACCTCTGGCAACTGTCTTACCCTCGACCAGATGGCTTTCCAACACCGTCCCAGAGACCTCGGCGGCAACGCGGACCTCGGTGGTTTCGATGCGCCCGTTGCCATACAGAACCTGCTCCGGTAGCGGAGCCGGCTTGAGATAGAGATACAACCCGTACGAACCGCCGGCGATCACGAGCAGAACAATCGCGGTCCAAACCCAGGCTGAGCGCATTCACCACCTCGCAATGTCCGTCTCCGGACGGTTCGTTACGGCTTCTCAGTCCCCACCGGTTCGGCTTCCCCGGATTTTCTTTTCCGCGGACGCCCTCCTCGGCGACTCACATTCCACCCCACGAGAGCGAACACGACCAGGAGGGCCATTCCGCTCATGATGGTCACGACTTGCGCAGTCATTTACGGCTCCTCCTGCTGTACCCCGCCGACGGATCGGGGAATGAACATGGGAACACGCTGCTGATACGCCCGGTATTCATCACCGAACTGATTCAGCATTGTTTGCTCTTCCTTGCGTGCCAAAAGGGTGTACGCCACGACGATCACCAGGAATGCGATCACGGAGACGATGGTCGGCCAGTGCACAACGCCTTCTCCGAAGACAATCAGAAACAACCCGGTGTACTGGGGGTGGCGCACACGGGCATAGATGCCGTCGGTCATGAGTGCTTGCTCACGACGTGCGCGATGGATCCGTCGCCAGCCTTCCACAACCATCGTTGCGCCAATGAACACCAGGGTGTAACCGATGATCATGGCAACGATGTGCGCGGCTGGCGTGCCAAAGAGTTGTTCCCAGAGATTGCCGCCGTCGGTCCACGCGACATCCAGACCAAAGAAGCGGGCCAGAAAGTAAATCGTGAGCGGAAACCCGTACATCTCCGCGTAGAACGCGATGATAAAGGCCTGCAGGGCACCCGCACGCGTCCACTCTTTCCAACTGTCCGGCGCCAGGTAGCGGTACATCAGCCAGGAGACGACGACAATAACGATAATGGCCAGGCCCCACATGCCCATGTGCATTCGCATCGTCTCCCTGCTTGGTCGTCACTGGCAGTGCGGAAGAGCCCCTTGGGCTGCCTCCCGGTCGTTTCCACCGGGAGACTTCCGCGACCACGTAACATTCAATGATGCACGCTCCTTCACGCTCGCAGCTTGATATGGGTCAAAGGCATGGGCCCACGAACTGCTACTGTGTGAAGGACGTGAAGCCCGCCGATGGCCGCCGGAATAGCACATGCCACAACCGTTCACAGCATCAGGGGTGCATCCCGGGAGCACGTTCCCGCCACGGCAGCCGCTGTGGATGTTGGTGCTGCTCGTGCTATTGCTCTTGCCGGCAGGGCTGGCTTCGGCTTTATCGCAGAGTGATTCCTCGGGTACGAGCCTGGTAGGCGCCATCAGTCACCAGCCAGATGATCCGCTTTGCCGGCACACCGACACGCGAGAGGAATTCGCCTCACCCTCCTCGCGAGCACGCGACGATGGCGCACCTCAATCCAGTGACGGCGCGATTCTTTCACCAAATCCCCGAGCCACGCCTTCACGCCGTGCCAAGCCAACCAACGTACAGCCGCGCCTGTCCGCACCGTCTACCCCTATTGCGCTCTACCGCTTAACCCAGCGACTGCGACTCTGAGACCGACCTCCTGCTCCAAGAACTGATACCAGCGATGGACCCGGCACCCGTGTAACCGGGCCAATCGTCACTGCATGTAGGTCCATCGGGTGCTGTTCCTCGATTGGAGCCCAACCACCCGGATCAATGGACCAGAGACAAGGAAAAGGATCCATTCATGCTGACCTATCCCGACATCGACCCGGTCGCCATCCAGCTCGGCCCCGTGGCCATCCACTGGTACGGCCTCATGTACCTCATCGGCTTCGGCGCCGCCTGGCTGCTCGGCCGCTGGCGCGCCCAGCGCTATGACAGCCCCATCCGCCCGCTACAGATGGAAGACGTCCTCGTCTTCGGCGCCATCGGCGCCATCCTCGGCGGGCGTATCGGCTACGTGCTGTTCTACGAGTCCGCCCTGCTCACCGCCGACCCGCTGGCCATCATCCGCGTCTGGGAGGGCGGCATGAGCTTCCACGGCGGCCTGCTCGGCGTCCTCGCCGGCCTGTGGCTGTACGCCAAGCGCACCGGCTGCGGCTTCCTGCGGCTGACCGACTTCGCCGCGCCGCTGGTCCCCATCGGCCTGGGTGCCGGACGCATCGGCAACTTCATCAACGGCGAACTCTGGGGGCGGGCCAGCGACGTGCCCTGGGCCATGGTCTACCCGCCCATGGGGCCCGACCCGCGCCACCCCAGCCAGCTCTACCAGTTCCTGCTCGAAGGCGTGGTGCTGTTCATCGCCCTGTGGCTGTTCACCCGCAAACCGCGCCCCACCATGGCCGCCTCCGGGCTGTTCCTGGTGCTCTACGGCAGCTTCCGCTTCATCGTCGAGTTCGTGCGCCTGCCCGACGAGCAACTGGGGTATCTCGCCTTCGACTGGGTGACCATGGGGCAGGTCCTGTCGACGCCGATGATCCTGCTGGGCGCGGCACTGATGTACCTGGCCTACCGGCAAACAGCGAGATACTCATGACTTTTCAAGCATGTTCGATGTCCACCAGATCCTCATTCGGCCACAGCCACCATGCAGTCACCGCTGCCACTGCCGCCAGAGCCGAAAAACCGGCGAACACGGCCCCGATCCCCATATACAGCCCGACCCACCCGGCCAGGGGATACGTCACCAGCCAGCAGGCGTGCGACAGGGAGAACTGCGCCGCGAACACTGCGGGCCGGTCGTCCTCCCCTGCAGATCGCCGCAGGAGCCTGCCCGCAGGCGTCAGCACGAGCGAAGAACCGACTCCCAAGAGCAGCCACACACCCAGCAGGCCGTGGAAGCCGGGGTTGGTCAAACCAGCCGCGAGGCCCGCGCTGATGAGGAAGGGGCCCGCGATCATGGTCGGCCGCTCCGGCAGGTGTCGCAGTAACCCCGGCAGAGTCAGCGCGACGATCATGCTCCCCGCGCCGAACGCCACCATGGCAATCGCGACCTCTGCCTCACCTAGCGCGAGCCGCTCACGGACGTAGACAACCGTATTCACCAGCGCCATGGCGCCACCCGCGGCGACGGCAACATTCAACGCGAGCAACCCCCGTAATCGCGCTGTGCGGGCGAAGATGCGCAGCCCGAGCATGGAACGGTGCCACAAACCGGTGTCGCCGGGGTGCGGTGCAACATCCGGCAAACGCGTGAGCGCAATGAGCAGCGCCGCAATGACGAAGCCGATTACTGTCCCGAGAAAGAGCCAGTGAAACGTCACCACCAGCAGTAGTGCGGCGGCGAATGCGGGGCTGAGAAGGTTCTCCAGATCGTAGGCCAGCCGCGACAGGGACAACGCCTTGGTATACGTTCGTTCGTCGGGAAGGATGTCCGGGATGGTCGCCTGCAACGTTGGTGTGAAAAGCGCCGACGCCGTCTGCAGCAGGAAGACCAAGATATAGATCTGCCACACGGCGGTGACGAACGGCAGCAACAGCACAACGCCCGCCCGCAACAATGTCAGCGCCACGAGAAGCAGTCGTCTTGGCAGGCGCCCGGCCAGAGCGCCGGCCATTGGCCCGATGGCCACGTAGGTCAGCATCTTGATGGTCAGGGCAGTGGCAAGCACCGCGCCGGCCTCGCCGCCTGCCAGCTCGTAGGCCAGGAGCGCAAGGGCGACGGTCGTCAACCCGGTGCCGAACAGCGCGAGGACCTGCGCCGCGTACAGGCGGCGAAAGGTGGTGTTTGCTAGCGGTGCCAGCATGTCTGCCTCATCCGGCTACCTCGTGGAAGCCGATATGGCCGCACCGTGCCGGCCGTCCTGCACCCAGTGGTAGAGCGCGGGCAACACCAGCATATTGAGTGCCGTGGAGCCGAGCAGGCCACCGAGGATCACGATGGCGATGGGCGCCTGAATCTCGGTGCCCGTCTCGCCAAGGCCAAGCGCCAGAGGAATCATCGCCAGGGCGGCGGTCAATGCGGTCATCAGTATCGGGGTCAGCCGCTCCTGCGCGCCACGCTCCACGGCTTCGTTCAGCGGAACACCCTCGGCAGCGAGGCTCTGGTAGCGGCTGATCAACAGCAGGCCGTTGCGTACAGCGATCCCGAACAGGGTGATGAAACCCACCAGTGCGGCGATGGTCAGCACGCCCCCCATGGCGAAGACCGCGATCACGCCGCCGATCAGGGCCAGCGGAATGTTCACCATCACCAGCAGAACAAGCGGCAACGAGCGCAGAGCAAGCTGCAAAACCAGCAGCATCGCGATCAGGACGCCGACGGATGCGATGGCCAATGTCCGTGTTGCTTGCGCCTCCGCCTCGAACTGGCCACCCAGCTCCACGCGATACCCGTCAGGCAGATCGACCTCTTGGCCGATTGTGGCCCGCACGTCTGTGGCCGCCCCGCGAAGGTCGCGTCCGGCGATGTTCGCACTCACGACCAGGCGGCGCTCGGCGCCCTCCCGGTTGATCTGCGCGGGCCCGCGTTCGATCCGCGGTTCGGCCACCTCATTCAGGCGAATGGTGTGTCCCGTTGGCGTGTGCAACGGAATGTCCGTCAGGCCGTCGAGCGTGCGATGTTCCTCGGCCATGCGTACCACGACATCAAACCGCCGCTCCCCTTCGAAGACCTGCGCTACACGGGCACCGCGCCAGGCTGTGTCAATGGTGTCTGCGGTATCCGCCACGGTCAGGCCGTAACGCGCCATTGCCGAGCGGTCCGCATGCAGGCGCACCTGAGGCACCGCTGCCACCGGCTCGGTGGAGAGATCAACAATGCCATCCACCCCGGCCATGGCGGATTCGACCCGATTCGCCAGGCTCTGCAGCTCACCCAGCGCCGGACCGACGATCTTCACTGACAGATCAGCCCGCACCCCGGTCAGCGTATGGTCGATGCGGTGGGAAATCGGCTGGCCGATATTGAACTGCCCGGGAAACGCGCCCAGGCCATCCCGCAGCTCGCCCAGAAACGCTTCCTTTCCCTGCGGCAATGGCCCCAGGCGCACTTCCAGTTCGCTGATGTTCGGCGGCTGTGTGTGCTCAGCGCCCTCCGCCCGGCCGGTACGGCGGGCGACGGAAAGGATCTCTTCCTGCTCCAGCAGCCAGTCCTCCACCTGACGGGCCATCTCTGCCGAGGCCTCCAGGCTCGTGCCGGGCGGCGTGGCCATCTCGACGGTGAGGCTGCCCTCGTTGAAGTCGGGGAGAAAAGAACGCCCCAGCATCAACGCAGAGGCGAGGGTGGCAATCGCCAGCAAAGCGGAAACCGCGACCACGCTCCGCCGGAACCGGAGGGTGGTGCGCAACACGGGGCGATAAACACGTTGCAGGAGGGCAGCCACCGGGGGTTCCCGCCCACCGCTGCGGCTTGCGATGGCAGGCAGCAGCCAGCGTGCCAGCACCGGCGTCACCGTCAGCGCGACCATCAGCGACGCGGCAATCGCAACCAGGTAGGCGACGCCTAATGGCTCCAGCAGGCGGCCTTCCACGCCACCGAGGAAGAACAGTGGGGTGAACACCAGCATGATGATGACGGTGGAGTACACCACCGGGTAGCGCACCTCCGAGCAGGCCCGGCGCACAGTCTCGTCAAGGCTGGCGGCGTCGCCGTCACCTGCCTCCCGGAGGCGCCGATAGATGTTCTCCACGAAGATGATTGCATCGTCCACCAGCGCGCCGATAGCAATGGTCATGCCGCCAAGCGTCATGGTGTTGATGGTGATTCCGAGTGCCTGCAGGGCGAGCACGGCGGCGGTCAGCGACAGCGGAATGGCGATCACGGAGACCAGCGTGATGCGCACGCTCAGCAGGAACACCAGCAGGATCAGCGCCACGAAGATCGCCCCGTCGCGAAGCGCCTCCACCACATTACTGACCGCGACCTGGATGAAGTCGGCCTGACGGAACAGGTTCGGTTCGATGCGGATGCCGTCGGGTAGCCCGGCCTCCAGGCGCTCAAGCGTCGCGTCGATGGTGCGAGTCAAATCGAGGGTGTCAGCGTCGGGTTGCCGTGAGACAGCCACGACCACCCCAGGATGCCCATTCACACCTGCATCCCCCACAGGAATGCCCGGGGCCATGGCGACGTCCGCCACATGCCGGAGCAGGATGGGCATGTCGTCGCGCACGGCGACCACCGCCTGTTCGATCTCTTCAAGACGCTCGGCACGGCCGAGAAAGCGAATGAGGTAGTCCTGGCCCCCCTCGCCCAGGCGATCACCGCCGGCATTGCGGCTGACCTGCTCCAGCGCGTCGCGGACGTCGTTGAGGTTCAGCCCCAGGGCCGCCAGGCGCTCGGGTGCGACCTGCACCTGGTACTGACGGACCCGCCCACCCAGCATTGTGACCTGGGCCACGCCCGGAATGGCTTCGAGCTGGCGGGCGACCACCCAGTCCGCCACTTCGCGGATCTGCATGCCGTCGTCATCTGCCTCGTCGTACAGGCCCAGAAACGCGATCTCGCCCAGGATGGAACTGATGGGACCCAGCTGCGGCGATTCGATCCCTTCGGGCAGTTGCGGTGTGACCTGACTCAGCCGCTCGGTGACCACCTGGCGGGTCTCGTAGACCTCCTCACCCCAGTCGAACTCGACCCAGACGATGGAGAACCCGGCCACCGCCTGTGAGCGCACCCGGCGCACGCCCGAGGCCCCGCTCACGGCGGATTCGATCGGGTAATTGATCTGCTGCTCGACTTCCTCTGCTGCCAACCCCGGCGCCTCTGTCATCACGGTCACCGTCGGGGCGGTCAGATCGGGGAACACATCAATGGGTGCCTGGGTTGCCTGCCAGGCCCCGAGCAGCAGCACACCCAGCGCGCCGGCGATCACCAGCAACCGGTTGGCCAATGACCATCCAATCAGTCGATCCAGCATGTCTGTGCCCCTTAGTGCGCGTGGCCGTGGCCCGCGTCATCGGTGTCGCGCCCGGCCAGCAGCACGGCGTAGGCGCCTTCGGTGACCACCCGCTCACCGGCTTCAAGCCCGGAGACAATCTCGACCCGGCCCGCGGCCCGCATCCCGGTACGCACCGGCCGGCGTTCGAAGGATTCACCGCCGGTCTGGACGATCACCACCGCAACGCCGTCATCGTCGATCAGTGCCTGACGGGGCAAGAGAATTCGCTCCCGAGGAGCTTCCGTGGCCATGGCAACGGTGACGGGCATACCGGGGCGATAGCGAGACGCTTCCGCCTCGAGCCCAAAGGCAACCCGGAGTAACTGCCCCGGCGCTTCGAACTCGCCACTTTCCCAGACCGGTTCGCCCTCGAGCGCATGCCAGTCGCGGTTGCCGGGTTGACGCACCATCGGGTCAGCGAGCGTCCTGACCCGCTCCAGATCCGCCGGGTAGAGGTGGGCAACCAGCCACAGACGTTCGCCGTCGAGCACCGTCGCGAGCTGCTGGCCGGCCTGGACGACCTCTCCGGGGCCAACCTCAAGGGATTCCACGCGCCCGTCGGCCGGAGCACGGAGAACGATGGCCCCCGGATCGGCGTCGCCACCGAGGTGCCCCTGGCGTTCGCGTGCGTCCTCCAGTTCCGCTCGGGCGGTATTGCGCTCCCGCCGGGCTTCCACCACACGGCTTTCAGCAACCACACCCTCCTCGGCAAGGGCGGTCAGGCGTTCGAACTCCGCCTCGGCCGCAGCCAGACGCTCGCGTGCCCTTGCCACATCGAGGGCGAGACCACTGGCGGCACCGGCATCGGGAAGCAATGTAAGCCGCATCATCGGCTCGCCGCGCTCGACGCCTCGACCGTACTGCGGCCAGCTCTCGGCAGCGGTGACGACACCGGTTGCCGGCGCAATGAGGCGTGCGCGGGCGCCAGGGGCTTCGCGGATCGTGCCCGGCACTTCAATACGTTCCGCAAACCCCTCACGCCGTGCCGGCGTGGCCGCAAAGTTCATACGCCATTGGGTCTCCTTGAGGAAGGTAATCGCATCACCATCATCGTCGTGGTGGTCATCCTCGTGATCTCCGTGCTCGCCATCATGATCGTGCTCGTGACTGAACCAGTGCCGAATCCAGGACCAGATTCCGTGTGGATGCTCGTGATCGTCCTCATGATCATGCGCATCGTCGTGGCGGTGGTCGTTGTCGTGGGCGTGGTCATGGTCAGGCGCGTCGGGAATGTCCACCTCGCCGAGATCACTGCTGCGCTCACCCTCAGGGCCCTCATGCCGGCCGACCAGGGCATAACGCCCGGCGGCAGGCAACTCCAGGGCGACCGGGAAGATGCCAGGGCGTTCGGCTTCGGCAACCCCTTGGGCGACCACGTCACCATTGCCGTCATGCAGCGCCAGGGCCACGCTGCCTCCGGTTACCGGGGAGTGCTCGTCCAGTCTGGTCGCGTGGACGAGAAACGTCCGGCTCTCACCGGCGGCGAGCGGCTCGGCTTCCAGGAACCATTCCAGACCGTCAGCCCAGCGGGTGATCTCCAATTCATCAGCCAGCACGGGAAGGGTTACAAGCGCGGCGACAAGGGCTGCCGACAGCCCGATGATCCAGTTTTTCATTGGGTGTCCTCCACGAGGCTTTGCCCCCGACCGAGGCGCAGTTCGCGCCACTCTTCCCAGCTCTCGGCCAGCAACTGCTGCTCCTGCCGAACCGCATCGAAGTGGGTGTTGTACGCCTCGAGCAACTCCAGGAGCGTAGCCTCGCCGGTCTCGTACCCGCGGTAGGTCAGCTCCCGGACCCGGTGTGCGGGGGCAAGCGTCTCCTCCCGGTGGCGCTCGAGTTCACGGAGCAAGTGGGCGAGATATTCGGTGCTGACGCTGATCTGACGGGCAAGATCCCGATGCAGGGTCCGGGCGTCGGCCTGCACCTGTCGGCGTTCGGCAGCGTACTCGCGAACCCGACCCTGGTTGCGATCCCATAGCGGCAGTTCGAGCTGGATCCCGACACCCACCGAGCCTTCCCGGCTCCCGTCGATGACGTCGCGCTCCCGGAAGAGACGGACACTGACGTCCGGCCGGCCTTCGGCCCGCGCCCGGGAGATCTCCGACGCGGCGGCCCGTTGTCGCTCGGACGCGGCCCGGAGCGCGGGGTGATCATGCAGACCGTCCTGGCCGGGGCCGGTGTCCGCCGCTTGCAGGGCGGGAACGTCAAAGGGTGGCGCCTCCCCTAGTTCACCAGGGCTCAAGTCGAGCCAGGAGGCCAGGACGGCACGGGCTTCGGCGCGTTCACCCTCGGCGGCTTCCAGGTCACGCATGGCCTCTGAGCGAAACAGCGTGATCCGCAGGCGCTCGCGCTCGGACAGATCACCGCGCTCCTCGCGCAGACGGGCGATGCGATTCAACCGTTCCGCCTCTTCCAGGCGCTGTTGCGCCAGGCCGTAGTCGGCCTCGGTCTTCTGCCAGGCATGAAAGGCCGCGCCTATCGCCGCTTCCAGCTCAAGACGTCCCACCTCGGCCATGGCTTCGGCCTCGGCAACACGGGCGTCCGCCGCATCGCGCCCATGCCCGAGCTGCCCCCACAGCGGGAGCGGCTGGGTCAGACTCAACTCGGTCAACGCATAGCCGCCGCGCCCATCCTCGCGCCCCAGTCCCTCCGAGACATCGGCCTCGAGCCTCGGGTTGGGCCAGCGCCCCGTCTGATCCCGAGAGCCGCGCTGGACAGATATCCGGTGTTCCAGCGCGTCCGTTTCCGGCGCCACCGAAAGGCCGTGTGTCACGGCACGTTCAAACGTCCACGTACCGCTGCCCGCGACCGCGGCAGACATGCAGAACAGCCCGACCAGTCCGATGACGGTCGAGGCTCTGAGCCAGTCATGCATGGGAAACACTCCCCATTGAATATGGAGCTTCCGGGGCCGAAGCACACCCGGCGCGTTTGCATTCAACGGGTCAGGCGGGGGGTCCGCGCAGCGGCCGTGTGAGCCAGGTCGGGGGTGGCCTGAGGTGCGGACGGAAAAACCGGGAAGGAGGAGGCTGCCGCGCGGTCACGAACGATGTGTCGGGCGTATCGAAAAGCAACACCACAAAAACGAGATCGAGCGTCGACCCTGGCTTACCCGTTCCCTGTGGCGTCAGATCGACGTCATCGGCGCCGTCGTGTTGATGCGTGTGCCCGGAACCCTGCGTCCCATGCAGGTGGGCGCCGTGCACGTCATCCTCCAGGTGCAGATGCAATCCCGCCCCTTGCAGCAAAGGCACGGAAACCACCAGCAGCAGCACGGCCAGGGCATTCAACCAACGATGGCGATGACGGGTCCACATAGGCCCAACATTCTACACCGGGCTCAAGCCGAGGACAAAGCGATTACTTGGCTTTTCCCGGGATTCCGGCGCTCTCTTCATCGATAGCGGACGTCGGGAAAGGCTGGATGACCTTCCGCAATGGGTCGGCTGCTGGCCCTCGAGGGTGCGCACAGGAAGCTGACCCACAGCCGACTGCCCACGCGAAAACCAGTACGGTTCAACGTGCTCTGCGCCGTGCTGGGGCTCATCGGACGGCCTCTTTGGTGTTGGAACACCTCAATGCCGTGGCAGGCATCAGCCTAAGCACGATACCCTTCGAGGCTCGGCCTAACCCCTCCATAGGAGTCGTCAACCTGGGCGGATTCGGCTATGACAGCACCATCTGTGATGACCACCGAAGAGATAGCGCAGTATCTACGGATCTCGGTAAGGACTGTTATCCGCATGCGGCAGCAGCGAGAAGGGCCACCGTGGAGCCGCGTCGGTCGCCAAGTGCGGTATCTTCGCAATGAGGTCGATGAGTACCTGCGACGGCAGCAGGTTTGGCCACCCCGTTCGGCAAAGCCCGATAGGTCCACCTGACGAAGCGCAAGCGGCTACGAAGCACCTCGTTTGTTCTCTGCCGGTGAGAGTGTAGAGATCAGGTACTGCTCCAAACTCAGAGCTTCGAACGGCTCTGTGACCCGAACGGCCAGGATGAAGTACGGACGACGAATCCAGTTGCCGACAACACGACAACCACGGTCCTCACGATACTGGAAATGTGCAGCGAGCCGTTTTCCTACGTCTCTGGCAGACCCTACGTACCGCAAATCCATCGCCTTGCCAAGCAGCAGGTACACACCGGATTTGCCGTTGTGGGGCCACACATCTTTTGGCCAACCTTAGAAATCCCTGGTCCCATCGGGCTCCAGTTCATATAGCCGGCTTAACTCAAGGGCGCCCAGCGCCGGCCCCCGATATTTGCTCGAATACTCCAACACTTGATTCGCAATTTCGGTAGGTATTGCCATTCTTGGTCCTCCCCTTTCGCTTCTCGCGTCCCGGATCAACGCACGTTCGCGGCATTCTTCATCAATGCCGAAGCCAGAGTGGCGTTATCAGGCTCCTTCATCCGTAACGGCAGGTGCACCTGCCCTGCGTCCTAGCTCCTGTGGACGATCGATGCATCATCGTTTTGGGGCTTGTTCACCCGGGTACTCACAGTCCAGTGGAGAAAATCTTCCGCATTGCGCGACCGAATCCCCTGCTTAACGGCATCGCGCTCGGTCAGTGAACGGTCGAGCCAGGCGCCATAGGATCCAGGATCAAGCACTAGCGGCATGCGCGGATGGATGTGGGCAAGAGAGGCCGACGCCGGCTGGGTGATGATGGCGAAGTTGGCCTCCTTGCGTTCGCGTTCGGGGTCGTAGATTCCGGCGAACATCAAGAGCTGGCCGTCCTCGCCGTGCGTGATGTAGTAAGGGACCTTGCCCTTGCCTTCCTGAGCTTGCCATTCGAACCAGCCATTGGCCGGCACCAGGCAGCGGTGGCGCGCAAACGCGTGACGGAAGAACGGTGATGTGGCCACCTTCTCGGCGCGCGCGTTGATGGGACGCGGTGCGTCATCGCCGGCCCAGGGAGGTCGGAACCCCCACAGGCACTGCCGAATCTGGACGCCATCATCGTCCTGCCAGGCGACGGGTGGATGGGTTCCCGGCGGGATGTTGTAGTGCGGAGTGAACTCCGGCCCGTCATCGTCCACACCGAGCACTTCGGCAATGCGTCGACGGGAGTCGTAGAAAGAGTAGCGGCCGCACACAGGAGGACTCCTTGGCACCCGCACGCCGCATACGGTTGATTTCCCTGCAGCCAGGTGCATCGCCTTCCCGGGCGACGGCGGGCTGGTTACAAAGTTAATCCGACGGGCATTGTGGGTCAACGACGCCCGGAAGCGGGCCGTTTCAATCCTTGGGATCCCTTTCCGCATTCTTCGGTAAGGCCTCGGAGCAGAATACCGGGCACTACGGGTAACGGCGCTCATCCCTTTCGCTTTCACCCTTTCCGGGCAAGCCCCTTGCCCGTCGACGCCCTTCCCTTCACCACCCTTGCCCGCTGTTTCATCCTTTGGCCGCTCGCGTACGCGAAAAACCCTCGTACTCGCACAATAGTTTTCTGCTCTGCCGGTTCCGGGGCTGCGGGAGACTACCCCTGCCCGGCCCGAGATGCCGGGTGGCTTCCACAGAGCCCGCCCACGCCACTCGGCGTGGGCGCTTTCTAACCCCGTGGGAGACGCAGGATGCGACAGCTTTGTGCATTGGCGATCGCGGCAATGGTGGCGCCGGCTGTAGTTGCGGACGACCCGACACAGGTGGGGCGGTACCAGACGACAGCACCGTTGCCGACCGATTCACAGATCGAACCGCTTCAAGTGCGGGTGACGCTCACCTTTCCGCCAGAAGTGGAAACCGTGGGCCAGGCCATGGGTTATGCCCTGGAGCGCAGCGGCTACCGGCTCCAGTCCGTGGACAAGGCCGATCCAGCGATGAAGCTGCTGCTGACCCGCGCCCTTCCGGAGTCCCACCGGGAGTTGGGGCCGATGGCGTTGGAGACGCTCCTGCAGACGTTGGCCGGACGGCCCTGGCGCCTGGTGATCGACCCTGCGGCTCGTCTGGTCTCGTTCGAGGCGCGCGAACCCTATGCCGCTGGTGCGCGCGCCGCCGCGGCCGATATCGAGGCCGAGGATATAGAGCTGGCAAAGACCCGGGATCGGTACGGGCCTGTCGTCAAAGGCCAGACCTTGTATTCGATCGCCGAAGAACTCGCTCCGCACTCTCCGGAGCGGGCAACCATCGCCCTCTTCCATGCCAATCCACATGCCTTCGAGAGACCGAGCCCGCACCACCTCAAGGCAGGCGCGATGCTGGAAATCCCGGATCAAGCAGCAATCGACGCCATCAGCGTCGTGGAGGTCCGGGAGAAGCTGCTGGAGGCGGATTAATGACAGACGATCAAAACATCACCGAGCAGGGCGTCCATGCGGAGGACACCGGACCACAGGCAGAGGCCGACGAGGCCATCCAGCGCTCTGCAGTATCGTCAGCCTGGCGAAAGCGAGCGGTAGTGGCTGGCGGGGCGATCTTTGCCGTGGCAACAGCCGCACTCATTGCCGGAGGCGGTATTGGGCAAACGGGCGATTCCGCTTCGGGTGACGCCGGGGCCGCAGAGTCCGATACCGCCGATACCCACTCCGTGCTCGCCACACTGGAGACGCGCCTCGAGGCCCTGGACCGTGAACTTGATGGCCTGAACAACCAGATTCGTGGCCTCGCCGATGACTACGGTGAATTGCTGGACCAAACACGCCGGTTCCAGGAGGAGCTGAAACAGCAAGGCGAGGCCCTGGATGTGGCCCCGAAACCTGAGCGGGTCGCCTCCCTGGAGCAGGAGATCAATGACCTCCGGGCGACGACAGACGAGCTCACCGCTATGGATGACGACCACGCCTCTGCGACGGATCTGGCGGCCGTCGCCGAACGTGTCAACCGGCTGGAACAGGCACCGGAAACGCCGGAACTCAATGGTGCCTTGGTGACCATTGATCACTGGGGCAACAGCGCCCTGGCTGTACTGAACCGCAACGGTCGCACCGAGCGTCTGCGACGCGGGGAGCGGATCGGAGCCTGGCGCCTGGAAAGCCTCGACGCCAATGCCGGCGTCGCGGTCTTCCGTCACCCGGCGGGACACACCACCGCACTCGCAGTGGAGGACTAACCATGCCCGAGCTGGCGATTGGTTTATTCCTGATTTTCGGAATGGCGGCTGCAAGTGCGGACGGCAATGAACCCCGCGAACCGGAACAGGCCGCGCCCCTTGTTGTGGAGCTGACTCCCCAGAAGGCGAACGCCTCGGCCACCGCCGACAACCCGTCCTGCCTAGACACCCTGGCTGAACTGCGGCGGGTAGAAGCCGACCTGTCGACGGCATGGCCCGAGCGGACCTACATCGTGGAGGGCGAGCCATGCGAGCGCTCGGAGTAGCGGTGCTGTGTGCGCTGGCGGTGAGTTTGCCGGCGAACGCGGAGGACGAGGCGACGGAGCAGCGCACCGAGTTCCGCACGACGGGCCCGGTGGACGTGGAACGGCTCCGCGCGTCAGGGCAGTGGGATCTGGACGACGGGGAGTGGCAGCGCTACGAGACCCTGATGGACGGCCCCCGCGGCCTGTGGAGCCCGGATCTGGATCCGGTCTGGGTGCTGGGTATCCACGCCCGCAGCGATTCGGAACGGCGACGTTACGCCGAAATGGCTGTTGAGCGGGAGCGGGAGCGGGTCGCCGACGAACTCGCATTTCAGCGGGCCTATGACGACGCATGGGACCGCCTCTACCCCGATCGGCAGCTTTTCGCGGACCAGAACACGGGGAGCATCGCGGGCGCGAAGGCTCCGAGCGATGAGCGCACCGCCCTTCCCCTGGAGGCGATGGAAGACGGTGACCGGCTCGTGCTGGTGGCAGACCGTCAATGCAGAGAGTGTACCGAAGTGGTCAACGCCGTCGTCCAGGCACTTGCCGACGGCGCCGAATGGCGCGTCGACGTGTTCCTGCTCGACATGGATACCGATGAGGAGGTTCGCGAGTGGGCAACTGCGCAAGCGATTCCGCTCGACCTCGTGAGAGAGCGCCGCATCACCCTGAATCGGGACGACGGCACCCTCGCGGGATACGAGCCGCCGGCACTACTGCGGCAAGACGGGCTGCGCTGGCAACGGGTCTCGCATTAGCCGCCTGGTGTGCGGCGTCGACAGCTGCGGGCGTTCCGGAAGGCTATCGCGCTGTCGGCTCGGAGGCCGGCGTCCCTGGCGAGATTCTCTATGCGCTTGCGGCCGCCGAGTCGGGACAGCGCCTCGCGACCGGCCGGCACCGGCCATGGCCCTGGACGCTTAATGTCGCCGGTAGCCCCGAACGTCATCCGACCTACGCGGCAGCGCTTCAGTCGCTAAAGGGCCACCTGGATGCCGGTCGGAGCAACATCGACATCGGGCTCATGCAGGTGAACTGGCACTGGCACGGCGAACGGTTCTCGGGGCCAGCGGAGGCACTGGATCCGTACACGAACCTTCATGTGGGTGCCGCCATCCTGCGCGGGCATTTCGAGGCAAGCGGCGACTGGCTGACAGCCACCGGCCTCTATCACTCGCCGTCAGACGCGGCAGCAGCGGCGGCCCACAGGGAGCGGGTACGCACGCACCTGCAGTCACTGCGATAGCGCCGGGACGGCCGTCATCGGGAGGGACACCAATGACCGTATACCGACACCACTCGCACGTTCTCGTGGCTGGCGCTGTACTACTCGCCGCCCTGGCCGGTGACAACACCACCGAGGCGCAGCAAACCGGCGCGGACACTCCAGCCCACGGCAGCATCAACACCGCGGAGATCATCTCGCAGACCGTCTCCGCGATCCCGAACTGCCTCTCGTGGCGGATCGAGGGCATCTGCGTATGGCTGAACTGCGGCATCACCGGCTGCAGCATCCGGGAATCGCTCCGGGTCGGGCACTACAACCCGGACTTGGTCGTCTGCGCCTACAACCACCTGGCGCACAACCCCTGGGACGAGATAAGGAACACTCTGGGACTGACCCAGGAAGAAGCGGCAGCCACAGCGCTCGGCGTGGCTCCCATTCCGGGAGCTGGAACCGCCCTGCCCGACACCGGCGTTGGCGACGGCCATCACCACCGCGGTGAAACCGGACGCGACCACGACCGCAACATCCGCTACAAGGAGGCCGACGTCATCGGCCACCCGCTCGCCTCGCTCATGGACTTCGTCGGCGAGGCGGTGGAATTCCTGTGCCCGTCCGAGACGGAGATGCTCTACCCCTACTACCAGTCCGCCCTGGACGCGGTGCAATGGCGCTACAACCTGATCGAGATGGCCTACCCGGAGGCGTTCACGCCCGGGCTGCGGGAGATCGGCAACTGGCCCGTGAACACATGGGGTGCGGTGTACCCGCGGGGTGGCTTCACCACACAGTCCGAGGACCCGAAGGCCGGTGCCATCGTTGCCCAGCGCGCCGGCGACATCGTCACCCGCACCGGCCAGCCGCGGGTCTACACCCCAGTAGAAGGCTCCGTGTCCGGCTACCGCGTCTGGACCGACCCGCTCCGCGAGGGCGACGCAGACACCGGGCAGTGGCAGATGCACTACCCGCGTTCGTCGGGTTCCTGCGAGGTCTTCGGTGAAGACGACCGCTACGCGGCGCTCGCCGGCTGGGCGGACGACATGCGCGCCGCCAGCGACGTCGATCAGGACTACGCCTGGACACTCTGGCGCCGGTATTCATGCTGCCAACGCCGCGGCAGCTATATCACGACCATCCCGCTGCCATCGGACTGAGGAGTGCACGCCATGCGCAGGGAACCCATGCTCACGCTCATCGCAATCGCCGGCCTGGGAATGCCCGCGGTTGCCAGCGCACAGGAAGGAGATTTCACGCCGCCGCTCCTGCCCTCGGAGGCCGGCACCTGGTACTACGAGATCGGCGGCGCGACACCGGTCATGCCGCCACCCAATCCACAGGTGGAGACACTGCGGCTCGGCTTCGAGGCCGGTGCCGGGCTCGGCTACAGCTGCGGCGCGTTCGATCCCGTGCAGACCATCCAGAACCACATGGAGCGCTCGGCAGATCCCAACGAACTCGTAGCCACGGTCATGGGCGGTGTCGAAGCCGCCGCGGCTGCCGCTCCCGCAGTGATCCTGCAGCGGGCTAACCCCGGTCTCTACGACTTCCTGCAGAACTCGCTGATCCGCGCCGAAGAGGCCTTCGAACTGGCCACGAAGACGTGCCAGGAGATGGAAGCCGAGTTGGCCGACGGCATCGACCCCTACCAGGAGCTCGTCACCCTCTCCAAGGGTGATGACTGGCGCGTGGCCATGGGCAGTGGTGGCGACATCATCCAAGCGCAGGAGGAGATCGAGGAGAACCCGGGCAGCAACGGCATCGAGTGGCTTGGTGGTGCCCGCGCCGGCGGCGAAGACCAGGAGCCGATCAACACAGTGAGCGACGTGGTGCGGGCGGGCTACAACGTCACTCTCGGCCGCTCGCCCAACGCCGGGACTCCAGCCGCGGAGAGCACACCCATCTCGAGAACGTGGGCCTCTCCGCAGGAAGCCGAAGAGTGGAGCGAGCGCGTCCTCGGTGACAAGCATATCCATACCTGCAACAGCGCCGGCTGCGAAACGGAGACGACACCGGGCGTCGGCTTGCTCCCGGTTATCCAGGACCGCAACGAAGACACCGCCGAACAGCTCGCGGACCTGGTCTGGGGCACCGCCAACCTGACCAGCGACAACCTGCAGGCAGTCTCCGCGCCCGGAATCGGCGTCACCGAAGAGGTCATCCAGGCCCTGCGCGAGCTGCCCGAACAAGATCGCGCCATCGCCACCGGCCGGCTCGCCCAGGAGGTAGCCACGGCACAGGTCATGGAAGAGGCGCTGATGATGCGTCGCGCCCTGCTGACCGGCCGCAACGTGCCGGAGATCAGTCGTTCGCCGATTGGCCAGGAGCACAGCCGGGACGCCATCGAGGAGCTCGAGCGGGAAATCGAGGTGCTGATGCTGGAGTCGGAGGCGCGCCAGGCGGTGGTCTCCAACACCGCCGGTCAACTGGTACGTGAGCTGGAGCAGCGCAAACAGGAATCCTTCGGCACGCCTGCCCCCGACCCGGCGCCGACACGGCGGTTCATCCAGGGCGTCCCCATGGAGTTCGAGGAATAGGACCGCACTCATGGGACTGCGCATCTGGCTGGTGGTCATCGCCGCGTTCGCCGTCGTCGTCGCGGGCAGCCTGTGGTGGCACGCGGCGGAAGAACCGACGACGATCCAGGCCCGCCTGGCCGCCCTCGCCCCAGCCCTTGCCCTGTTCCGGTGGGCTGGTATCGCCGCAGTGGTCGCCGGCTGGCCAGTCTGGGTCGACTGGTTCGGCCGCCAGTTGTCGCCCGAAAAGCGGGCTCATCTCAAGGCATACCGGTGGCGGATTGCGGGCTGGCTGGTGGTGCTTGAGCTCGTCCTCGGCCAGCAGCTGCTCGCCCGTATCGTGGAGGTCTTCCAATGAACGTCCAGCACCCTCTCGAGACGTTCACCACGGTCTTCGGATGGCTCCAGTTCGAGACCATCTGGAGCATCCTCACGGGCACCGGGCTCGCCTTCATCCCGTTCGCGCTCATCATCATCCAGGCGTGGTCCCGGGCTCACCAGGGCACCGAAGCCAAAGCCGGATCGCGCAAGAGTGTTGCCGATGCAGAGGTCAGCATCGCCCTCGCCCTATCCGTCGTGGTGCTGGCCGGCCAGCCGGCCATCCAACTCGGCACCACGACACTGGACTACGAAGATCCGTGCGGCCAGGTGCCCGAAACCAGCGACACGCCCTACCACGACGTGTTCGACGACACCCTCTCCCAGGCCCATGTCCCGGTCTGGTGGTACGGGACGATGGCACTCGGCAGCGGCATCACCGGTGCCGCGATCAGCGGTATCGGCTGTCCGGACGACGTGGTACAGACGCGGCTCGATTTCGACCGCCAGCGGATCCACGACGAGAGCGTCGCCCACCAGGTCGAACGTTTCGCCGCCGAGTGCTTCGTGCCGGCCCGTTCCCGCTATCGGCGGGAACGCCCGGACGTGGACACCATTCTGGAGACCTACGGCGAAGACGACCCGGCCTATATCGGCTCGCGCGTGTTCCTGTCCCAGGGCTACTACGACCGGTACCGTGCTTCTCGCCCCGTGGAGGGATGGCCTTTCGAGGAAAGCCGCGACGGCACGGCGGACTTCGACGGCACCGAACCACAGTACGGGCGCCCCTACTGCTCCGAGTGGTGGCAAGGCGGCGCCGGCCCTTCCCTGCGCCAGATGATCCTCGAGCAGCAGGAGCCCGGATTATGGGATCGCGTTCAGCACTGGGTATCGACCTGGGGTGCCACCGAGGAGGAAGCCGAAGACCAACTGATCCGCACCATCGTGAGAAACGAATCGCACCAGCCCATGTATGCTCACGGCGACCTCGCCGCCAGCGACGAAACTGCCGGCCAGGGTATGGGCCAGGGCACCTTCTCGGCGCTCACCGTCTCTGTGGGGACCGCCTGGCACAACTACACCCAGCACGGGCCGATGATGTACACCATCCGCAGCATGGCCCCCATCATTCAGAGCTTCCTGCTGATGGGCATCTACATGCTGCTACCGCTGATGCTGGTGTTCTCGAGCTACAGCTGGATGGGCGTCTTCACAGCCACCATCGCCATCATCTCGATCAAGCTCTGGAGCTACCTCTGGGCCGTCGTCATCTGGCTGGAGGACCACATGATGCGGGCACTCACGGGACCGGAGATCTCCAGTTTGTTCGGCACAGCCGAGGACTCCGTGTGGGACACGCACCGGCAGATGGTGGAGATGGCTACCGGTCTACTTCACATCGGATTGCCGCTGATCTTCTCGATGGTGGTGGCATGGGGAGGTTATAACTCCCTCAAGCAATTGGGCAGCCAGGAGGGCGGGAGCGCACCCGTAAGCTCGGCAGGCCAAAGAGGCCCTAGTACGACCTACAGCCTGGGCAGAGAGGGGGCCAATATCAGCCGGCGTGGCCTATAGAGCCATCTTGAGTCTAGGGAAATGCGAGAGGCACGCTCCGAATTCGGAGCGTCGGGAGTTCAGCGCACGTCGCGAGCCGTAGGATCCCTCCGCGCCGAAGGGTTGTACGCCTCGACCTCGGCCTGTGTCATGACACTGCGCTCCGATGGATGATACGGGGCGTCCATGTCATAGTGATCCTGGACCGAATCACCCTTGAAGAGATTATTGTCACCGGCAGGGCTATTGGCGAGACCTTGCACAGAAGCCGCGAACGCCTTGCCAAACGCCATCCCCAGCGGGCTATTAGAATTCCGCCACTGGCGAAGGCCTTGCCGCCATCCATGCTCGCGCACGAGACATCCGAAATGGATGGCCAACGCACCGAAGATAATCGTGAAAGCCAAACCGAGCATCCCTGTTCACCTCCCTGGCACGGGCTCATCACCCGACGACACCATCATATCCACATAATCTGTGGAACCACCTGTGGATGAGCCATCATTCTTCTTTGTATAGCAATCGGTTACAGCAACGGTCAAATGCTGCACACTTGCCGGCTGCGCGGCGATTCGCCCGCACGTTCTCCAATAAGCCCCACATGGCTGTGCCAAGAGGCGGTCCACGGCCCGGGTGACCGGCAGAGGACACCGCCCCCTATGGCCGATTACGGCGTCAGGATACATTCCCACGCGCGTTGTGGGCCTTCCAGAGCAATGCCGGATGGCTCTGCACAAGAGCCGTGAGCCGCTGGTCCAGACCCAGCACCTCGGCGCGAATCTCACCGTGGTCCAGAATTCTGTCCAGAAACTCACACTCGGCATCGGTGAATGGCAACACCATAGACAACGCATCCTTGCACTCGCCCACCAGCTTCTTTGCCCACGCTTCCGTGCCTGTCATTCCTGCCAGCGCATCGCCAGACAGAACCGGGATGAGCTGATTGCGGAGTTCGCGAGCTTCGATCCGCACATCGTCCACTGTGACCTGACGCCAATCCCGGCGGTTCATGGCCCCGTACAGCACGAAGGCAGCACGCAATGTGCTTACATCCAAACTGTGATTCGTGAGCAGGTAATGCGTGTCAAACAGGTCCCGGCTCGCGCCGCGCGCCAGTAGCGCGGCGAGCTTTCCACCAGCCAGCTCATGGACGTCGAGGACCGGGATACCATGCACTTGTCGTGATCCGACGAGTGGCGAATCAAGCAAGCTGCTGGGCCACAGCGGCACCCGGTACATGTAGTTGATGTCCAGTTCCAACGTACCGCCTTGGCCAAGAACACTCTCGTAACGCAGTCGCCACTTGCCGCCGGCGTGCGCTTCCTCCGGTGCCCGTTGCAGTGCTAAGCCCAGGCGACCCGCCACCGCCTCGATTGCGCGCTCAAGGGCGGGCCGTTCAGCAATCATCGTCTCGCGGTCGAGCGCACCGATGTAGTTGAGGTCGATGTCCACAGACAACCGGGGCACGTCGAACACGAACAGGTTCAACGCCGTCCCGCCCTTCAACACGACACGCGACTTCAGGTACGGATGGCGCCGGATCGCCTCCAACAGATCCAGCAGCCGGTGCACCTTCTCCAGCATCTCCGGTCGGAATCCGGTCCGGCCCGCCTCCCTCTGCAAGCCTTCCACCGACAGACTCATGCCACCTCGCTCCAGCGCTGCTCGGCCAAGGCCTGCGGCACGACGAGATTCCATTCGGCGATAAACCGGGTCCGCCCGTAATCCCCGCGGCTGACATACCGCGGTTGCCGCGGCCGCTTCTCCCGCAAGATCCGCAGGTGCTCCTCCTGGACCATCAAGCTCTCCCGATGCAGATCAAGAAACCAACCCACCTTGCCCACCGTCGTGGCGTTACCGAGAAGCAGTGCATACTCCACCACTTGGTCCAGGTCGAAGAACTCAACCATCTCCACCGAGCGCCAGAGTTCTTCCCACCCGCCGCATAGTTCGGGGCGGTCCAGCACGTCGACCAGTGTGCGCTCCAATCCGGTTACCCGTACGCTCTGCCCACTCCGATCATGCTCCTCCACTCCAAAGAACAGGTCTCCGCCCTGCTGCAGCACCTTCGGAAACCGCACGGCCCGGAACCGCCAGCCCCGAAAGGTGGTCGTGCGCGCTGCTCGCGCCGTCTTGTATTGAAGCTCTGAAAAACCGGAATAGGCACGGCCGTGGAACTCCAGCGCCGTGTGGTACGCGAGGACTGCGTCGTCCGTCATCCTTGACGCCACGAGGAACGGGTCGACAGTACAAATCTCGGGCGTCTCCCCGGCTCGCACCACCCAGTAGAGGCCACGACGAACCGGCAGGATGCGGCCTCGCTGCCGGTAGTATCCGAGCAGAGAGTCACGGCTGCTCGGAGCCAGGTTAAGCGTGGATCCGAACTCGTCCGCAGTGAAGACCCGATGTGTCGCCAGGAACGAAGAAGCAGTCACCGATTACTTGCTCTCAATGCGCATAACTTGCAAATAGTTTGCTAGTTGTGCTCAACAGAATCAAGTCCGACCACCCCACACGCATCACTTTCGGCAGGAGAGCGCAGCGAATACTGTTGTACTGGGCCCGGAACATGCGTCAGTACCCTTCTCGTCTGAGCGAGACATTCAGAGTCACTCTGCTCACCCCCAGGTAACGCGCCACTTCCGTCTTGGTCATCGTCGGATCCGCCAGCATCGCCGCAGCGCGCCGGACATCACCGCGAGACAGTGCCGGTTTCCGTCCGCCCTTCCGCCCACGAGCCCGCGCGGCCTTCAGTCCGGCAACGGTGCGCTCGCGAATCAGATTCCGTTCGAACTCCGCAAGCGCTCCGAAGATATGGAAGACCAACCTGCCTGTACTGCTCGTGGTGTCGATCGCTTCCGTGATCGAACGAAACCCCACGCCGCGCTCCTCGAGTTCGCTGACGATCGTGACCAGGTCCTTCAGCGAACGTGCCAGGCGATCCAGCTTCCAGACCACCAGGGTATCCCCTTCCCGAAGCGAGCGAAGGCATGCATTGAGTTCCGGGCGCTCCCGCTGTGTACCGGTGATCCGCTCCTGGAAGACCTGATCGCAGCCCGCCTCGGACAGCGCATCAAGCGTAAGCGTTCATTCCGCGACGTTCTGCCACCCCACTGAGATTCGCCCTACAGTAACCTCACATTTCCCGATACGAGGTTACCCCCATGAGAAAGCACCGTACTCCAGAACAGTGGCAGACCCTGGTTGATCAGCAGCGCGCCAGCGGCTTGTCAGCACCGCAGTTTTGTAAACAGGAGAAGATCGGTTACGCCAGCTTCTGTAACTGGCGCAAGCGCCTGTCCGACCCGTCGACTGAGGAGTCGTCAGGTCCCGGTGAAGCCGGTTTTCTGGATCTCTCGTCGTTGATGGGCAACTCTCCATCCTCCGGCCCCGGCTGGAACATTGTGCTCAGCCTGGGCAATGGCGTTGAACTGCGGCTGAGCCAGAACGGATGATTGGGCTGGATAGTCAGGCCCGGATCTGGCTGTGCACCGAGCCCACCGATATGCGGAAATCGTTCCGGGGCCTGAGCGCCCTGGTCCGGAATCAGTTGAAGCACGACCCGCTCAGCGGCCAGTATTTCGTCTTCGTCAATCGCCGTAAAACTCAGATGAAGATGCTGTATTTTACGACCACTGGTTACTGCCTGTGGGCCAAACGCCTGGAGCAGGGACAGTTCCGGGTGCCTTTATCTGCCTCCGGTCAGCGAGCCCTGACGCTGACGGATCTGCAACTGCTGATCGATGGCATCGAGGTGCAGAAATACCGCCAGTTCAAGCGTTTTCGAGGGGTATAGAAGGCCGGGTTCCGGTATAATATCGGTCATGAATTCAACGGCTTCTGCTCCTTCTCCCAATGCATCGTCCTCCTCGGCTCTGGCCGAGGAGAATGCACTGCTGCGTGAGCAGGTCCAGATCCTGCAGCGCCAGCTGGACTGGTTCAAGAAGCAGCTGTTCGGCCCCAAATCCGAGAAGCAGGTATTTGACCTGCCGGGCCAGGACAGCCTGTTCCAGGAAGGCGATGCACCGGTTCCGGAGAACCCACCGGAAGAGAAAAAGCGCACGGTTAAAGCCTATCAGCGTGGCACCGGCAAGAAGCAGCGGGGCGAAGACTGCCTGAACGACACCGGCCTGCGCTTCACCGCCGATGTGCCGGTGGAGGTCGTTGAACATCTGCCACCGGAGCTGACCGGCCCAGAAGCCGATCAGTACGAAGTGGTCGGCAGCAAGACCACCTACCGTCTGGCCCAGCGGGCCTCCAGCTATGTGGTGCTCAAATGCGAGCGTCCGGTGTTCCGTCGTAAGAGCGCGGACCAAAAACCTATGACAGCACCAGCTCCGTTCAACGTGCTGGACAACAGCCTGGCCGATGTCAGCCTGCTGGCCGGGTTGTTGGTGGACAAGTTCCAGTTCCACCTGCCGCTGTATCGCCAGCACCAGCGCCTCCAACAGGCCGGTATAACCGTCAGCCGCAGTACCCTGACGAACCTGGTGAAGCGGGCCATCGACCTGCTTCGGCCCATTGTGGACGCCCAGACCGACAACGTGCTGCGCAGCCGGGTGCTGGCCATGGATGAAACGCCCATCAAGGCCGGCCACCAGGGCCGGGCCGGCCCGCAAAAGGGCAAGATGAGAACCGGCTGGTTCTGGCCGTTATACGGTGATGCCGACGAGGTGGTGTTCACCTACTCGAACAGCCGAGGCCGACTGCATATCGAGGAGGTTCTGAACGACCAGTTCAGTGGCACCCTGATCAGTGACGGTTATGCGGCTTATGCCCGCTATGCCGCGGCCCAAAAAGGCATTACCCATGCTCAATGCTGGGTGCATAGTCGCCGTTGCTTCGTTGAGGCTCAGAAGGATCATCCCGAGAAGGCCACCGAAGCCCTGCAACAGATCGCAAAGCTGTACCAGATTGAAGATACCATTAAGGAAAAGGCGCTCACTGGCGAGAAGAAGCGTCAATACCGGCTGGACCATGCGAAGCCGGTCGTCAGCGGCTTCTTCCAATGGTGCCGGGATCAGTTGGCTCAAGGCGGCCTGTTGCCCAGTGAACCGCTAACCAAAGCCCTGAATTACGTGCTCGGCCGGGAAACGAGCCTGGCCGTGTTCCTGGAAGATCCGGACGTACAACCCGATACCAACCACCTGGAACGGGCCCTTCGGCCCATTCCCATGGGCAAGAAAAACTGGATGTTCTGTTGGACCGAACTGGGCGCTGAACACCTGGGCATCATCCAGAGCCTGATCAGTACCTGCAAACTGCATGACATCCATCCATACACCTACCTGGTGGACGTCCTGCAACGCATTAGCCAGCATCCAGCCAAAGAGGTGGCCGATCTGACACCGCGACTCTGGAAAACCCGGTTCGCCGACACTCCGTTACGCGCGCTGATCGACCCACGCCATCCTGACCGACAGAACAAGCAACCAGAGGCCGCTGTCCATGCGCATTGACGACATGAGCATCGATCAGTTGCTGGAACTGAACCAGCACATCTGCCAGCGCATTGATGAACTGCAAGAGCAGGAAACCCTGCACGCCATCAGTCAACTGCGAGTGGGAATGAAGGTGACCTTCCAAGGCCGGGAAGGGCCGGTGCTGGGGATCGTCACCAAGATCAACCGCAAGAGCGTGATCGTGCTGGGTGATGGAAGGAAGCAGTACAAGGTCTCGCCGGAGCTGCTACGTCCGCTTCTTGACGTGAAGTAGGTCAACTACGTCGTGGAATGATCGCTTACCATCAAGCTGCAGCTGAGGATCCTGATCGTGGGTGCTCACGCGCGCGTACCCGATAATCATGGCGCCGCCCCCGCTTCTTGATACCCCCTCCGCACCTTCAGTCGAACCACGTCCAGAAGCGCTGCATGAGCGGAAGCCCTATTGTCGAAAGGCTCCACCCGATACGACCCCCCTCCCTGACCGATACGCCCCCATTCTCGTACGAGGGCAACCGACGCAAAGAGGTCGGGCCGAAGATAGACGCAGTAGTACCGCCACCGACCGGCGTCCGGTTCGATCCTGACCAAGTGGACGTGCGAAGAGCCGATATCCATGGCACGGTGTATAGCATGCCGGCCGTTTGCTGAGCGTAGAAAACTTTACGGGCTTCTTGACAGGTTTTGCGCACCAGAGCGGCGCGCAGGGTGGCAACCGGCTGGTGATAAGAAAACGCTCGTTAATTCACCGCTTGTAGAAACCTCCCAATCGATTCCCTCGCTGATGAGAGCTAACAGACCAACGTCAACTCTCCTCGAACCCTTGAGATTTGAAAGACAAGACTTCGCAATTTTCTGTAACAACCCTTTGCGTGTCGTCGTCCACGCCTTCCGGAATGGTCGCGGTAATCTCCACGGTCACTTCCACCTGAGCTCTCGGTAGAACCGTGAGATGCTGCAGGACCTCCTCGGCAACTTTCCCCATGTCGCGGGGGGCACGATCCGGGTCGAGGGCAACCGTGCCGTAAAAACGCTTGACGAGCCGTTTTCGCGGAGCGCCCGGAGCATCTGAGGATTCAGTATTGTCTTGCGTGGCCGGTTCGCGGTCTACAGCATCATACGGATTCGGATCCTCCTGAAGATTACTCCTGTCCTCGAGGTCGCGTTGCGTCTTGGCCACATCAGGTTTGATGAGGACGCTGAACCCATCAATGACTGCCTGACCGCCTCCCCCGACGTTCAAACCCTCATATCGTCCGGTTTCTTCATTATATCGGCCGGCATAAGCAAAGTGCTCCGCGAAAAGCTCACCGATACCGGCCTCAATTGTCTGCTGGAGGACGTCCTGACCCTTGAGGCGCGGCAAGTACAAGTAAGAGGCTAGATGCTCCCACAGTTGTCGCGTGTTGATGTGCTCATGCTGGGGCCAGAAGAATTCTTCCAGGACCATGCCCAAACGCGCGGGTCCGTAGCGAGTAAACAGCCCCTCGTTGGTAATCAATCGCTTAGCCATCCGAACTGGCAGAGAATCTTGTCCCTGCAGCCGTGCGCTTTCCCAGTGAATCTCCGACTGGCCCGCATCCTGCCAGGGTACCAGTGACCAGATCCAGGTTTCGTGGATACGGGTGTCGACGCTGCGCTCAAGGTCCGCCTTCTTCGACTCCGCCTGTCGGCGTTGGAAAGCGTCGAGATTCAGAGCCTCGTTTTCCGCAACAATCGATGTCCACGCCATTAACAGACGCATGCTGTCTCGAAGTTCGGTCAGACGCGCACTATCCGGCGCAACAAATACCAGCATGTTCCGGTACATGCGTTGAGCCGAACCGCGAGTCTTGAGGATCTGTTCGGCGGCCTCCCGCGCGCGGTTGCCGTCATTCTTGGCATAGGGGTATTCAGGCCCCAGGATCACCAGGCGCGCTTCCATCTCATCGGGAACATCCGCGGAACCGTCCGGCGCCACGTGAACACCGTGAAACTCGCCACGGGTCTTTTCTTTACGCAGGCGCTCCACAATGCGTCCATCAACGTCCGCATCTTCGTACTGAGCGGCCCGGTCATCAGCCATGCGTGCCACGCTGGGCTGGGTCGAGTACCAGTAGCGCGTACCGTCCTGGTAGAGGTAGGTTGCGCGGTCCACCAATCGACGCAGAGCGTCCCCGAACGTGGACGGCGACTCACCTGGCTGGGCACACCCGAGACGGATGCGGCGGTCGTCGATTCCCGGATTGTTGCTTTGGTAGGTGGGAGCCGATCCGATATAGACCGTACGGGCCACGCGCCGCGTGGCAGAATATCTGCCCAATGTGGGCACTTCCTGGTCGATCGTCAGTGGTATCGAACTCGACCCGTCGACATCCTTCGCGATCACCGCGCTCCAGCTCTGTTCCAGATAGCGAGTCAACTCGCTCTGCACCGATGAATCGTCAATGGGGATGGACGCGGGCAATATGATCAGATTCGGATCATTGCGCTCCCAGAGGACGTGAATGGTCGCAGCCATCAGACGCAGGACGCCGCGGGTTCGTTGGAACTTGTCCAGGCCACCCCAATCGTTGTAAAGCCGCTCGAATAGCTCCGGGTGGATCGGATAAGCCGCTTCCATTCGTCGCCGGTAGTCGCCTTCCCCGCAGCCCTGGGGGAACTCGTTGCCCCCGCGCTTGTACATATCAATAAAGGCCTTGATGACGGCGTCCCGGGCGGCATAGTCCTCGCGCTCGGCGATCGGCTCGAACAGCCGTCGCCTGACGATCTCGAATCCCTCATCGGCTGTAGCCGGCTGCCAGGCCGACTCGATGCGGCTGAAGGTGTTTTTCAGCCGCTCCAAAGCCTGCTGCCCCCCCTCACCGCCAATCTCGATCTGTGATGCCGGAAGGCTCGCCACCAGCATCGCCCCGGGCACCGCCTTGGCTGCTTCAGTCAGTGCCTGGGCAAACGTCAGGTTGGAATCGAACGTACCCGCAGGGAGATCGTTAATGTGGTAGAGCTGACGAACGTAGGCGACCCACTCGTCGATCAGGACCAAGCAGGGCGCATGCGCTTTGAGAAGCTCCGAGAGAATCCCGGATCCGGGGCTGATAGCACGCTGGTCCGACTCGGCGACTCGGTCATAGCCAGCCTTGCCCCCAAGCTGCCACGCCATTTCACCCCAAAGCGTATGCGTTACCGTGCCATCCGGCTTGGTCTGCGGCTCAGCCGGTGAAAGATCGGTGCCAACCAGCACAGCCCTGTTACCACGTGGCAACTTCTCGATCCCGAACTCAGTCATCAGCTCTTCCACGCCGGGCAGCCGGGTAACGTCATCGGCGCCAAACAGGTGGTAAAGGCCGAGCATCGAATGGGTCTTGCCGCCGCCGAAGTTCGTCTGCAACTCCACCACCGGATCGCCACCCTGGTAGGAGAGCCGATACATTGCACTTTCCAGCAGTCCCCGCAGTCCTTGGGTCAGATAGGTACGACGGTAGAACTCCACCGGATCCCGGTACTCATCTGCACCCTCTCCGCGGTGAACCTGGGCGAGATCGGCGGCAAACTCCGCCTGCACATAACGTCCTGACGCCACGTCCCGGTGCGGGGTAACCACCTCGCGCCACGGCTTCAGACCGGCTTTCGGACTTCCCTCCAGGCTCAATGTCTTGCGCCGGGTTTGCTGGCGAGTCTCCTCAGCGTAGACCGTGCGCTGGGTCTCGATCCGAAGCTGCTTCAGTTCCTCGGCCTTCTGCATCGCCCCCACAGCAACGAGCAGGCGCTCGGCGGTATCCAATGCACGGATCGTATCCTCCGACGACACTGGCTTGTTGCCATGTGCCCAGGCCTCATTGCGCACAGTCAGCAATTCGCCGGCGTAGTTGCGCTCGGCATGCCCCAGTTGGTTACTGAAAACCTCTCGGAAGTTATGGATGATTGCGTTCAGCAGTGAGTGGGCATCCCATTGCAGCGTGCCGCTCCGATCCCGTTCCATCGGCTTCGGACGCGACTGATCGAGCCGCGCCTCCCAGTTCGCGCCCCATGCCGCCTTCAACTCCCGTTCGACGAACGGCTGCAAGCCCTCGGTGAGGGCATCCATGGCGCGGGTCAGTCGATCTTTATTCGTCAATGCCATAAGGATGCTTGCCTTGTTTTAGAGTTCCAGTTGGCCCTGCGACGGCCCTTCGGAGCGCGTCTCCGCCGCCTTGCGCGCAAGATCTGGCCATACGATCACGAGGCCGTTGTAGGCGCGGCCTTCTTCGGCCCAGCCCTTGCGCTCACAGATTCCGAACAGGCGATACGCGAGATCCCGGGCTGGTTCCGCTAGCGAACCCAGCCGCGCCAGGAGATCGGCGGCTGCATCCTCTCCCCCCTCATCCAGGCGCCGAATCAAGTGCTGGGTCGATTCCCACACCGTCGGCCGATCGTCGTCACCCGGATCCCAGTCCGACGGCAGTTCATCGCGAGGTATCAGGCGGACTCTACCACCACCGGATTCGACGATTCCCGCCTGCTCGACGCCACTGACCGACACACCGCGCGCCGTCGCTAGTGTTTCGGCTTCACCGTAGCTTGCCCGTTGCATGGTGTGCGTCTCGAACCACGTCACGGCGAATCGAGTCCAAGCATCGAACTCCGCTTCCTGCTCAGACAAGAACGAGTCCAGCTCTGCATTGATCAACTGCAAAGCCGTCTTGACCGACATCGGACTATCATCTGCTTCGAGCACCTTCTCGTACCGGCTGAAGACCGCCATGCCAGGCCCAATGGACGCCTGCGCCATATCCACAGGCGCAATACTTCCCTGCTGCAGCAACTTCAAGGCCTGAGGAAGCTCGCGCCGGAGCACCTTGAGAAAATCCGCACGGGTGGTGACCTTGGCCTCTACTGGACGCTTACGGCAAACGAGTACGATTGAAGAAGCTAAAGCATTTGTGCCGATGCCAATACTCCGCGCAGCGCGCTCTGTCCGCACAGGCAAAGTCGCATCAACGATGAATCCCGCCTCCAATACAGACTGAAGGAAGCTGGCCCAGCCAGTTGAAGCGACACCTTCTGCCTCGACTTCCGCCTGCTTGAATGCGTAATAGATCGCCGTCGGACTGTCGTCAGCGGATACCCGAATCAGATTACCAAGTGCCCGTCCCATCCCATCACGGAAGAATTTTTCGGCTGTTTCTCGATTTCCATGACGATATGGACTCGCTACCAACTCGCCCTTCTTTGGAACAAGCATTGTACGAAAAACGTTCGGCCATACTTGTCTTAATGACCGACGTGCCCACACATAGAAAAAGTCCGAAAGGTCAGAGTAACCTATATTGTCATAGTATGGAGGATCAGTAGATATAAGTGCGTTTTCGGCCAGTGCCACACCATCCGCCGCATCGATATTCTTAATCCATCCCGGACCAGCAGGTACCAGCGCCTTTAACACCTTCTCGATCCAGCCAATTGCAGTATCACTCCAGTTACCACTTGAGGTTGAGTAGGGATTGGCTTCCGAAAAATCCCAAACCATCGGAATCGCCTGCCGCGTAAATAGATGCGCGATAAAACCACCACCAGATTCCCAAGTCGCATTTGCATTCCAAAAGTCAGACGCGCGATCTACACCAATCGCTAGGTACGTTGCCACCGCATCCGCGTATGCCTGAGCCTCAGCTCCACCATCGGTTAGTGCGGAACCCTCGGGCAACCCAGCAGAACGGGCATCTTGCAGTACTTTTTCTCGGGCTTCGCCAACCAAATCAGAGAACGTGGTCAGCGCCACTAGTTGGCGGCGGGTGAAGAGGTCCTTATAGCCCGGCATGCCGTAATCAGGTGGTGAGAACCAGCGTGGATTATCCGGAAGCTCTCCTTCCGGTGCCCATTCGGGCTCCGCCGATGCTGCAACAACTTCATGTTCTTGCTCAGGCGGTAGGTAGACGCGCCCCTTGGGTCCGTGCGCGACAATCGCAATGAGGCGGGCCCCAATGCGTCCCTCGCTCCCTTCGTGTTTGATATGGTTTCCGGCTATAGGCGTTCCCGTAAGCACGCAGGTGAAATTTGCGCCGCGACCGGCCTTTGTCCCCGACTTTTTCTCCGCCTCCTCCGCCTTGCCAATTTCACCCGATCGGGTCTCAAAACGATAGCCGTCCGGTGCGTCCGCGTCCCGCACCGGCTCAACCCAGGCCTTCTTGCCCTTCTTGGTCGAAAGCATGAACGAGGAAGCCAACGGCACTTTCGCACCGCGCGCCGCCGGGTCGGGGCTGGCCACGGTCCGCGCCCATAGCCAGGCAATTACGGTGAGCTTTTGACCGAGCAAGGGTTTGAGGCTTGGCTGCTGCCGGACAGCTTCTTCAGTGACTTCTGCGCGCGGATATAAATGGCCGATCCGCTTCTCGGCCTCATCTCGCATCCACTGGCCGTAGTAGCGCACGTCTTCAGCCAGCCCTTGCGCACCCTTGCCATTCCAGTGTCCACTGCGTTGCAGCTCATCATGCGCATCGGGGTTGACCGGCGTCTGACCTGCGAATTTCGGCGGAATCTCAACCAGTGCCTTAGAGATCAATACCGCCACCGGATTCAGGTCCGAGCCGTAAGCCCGGAGCCCAAGGCGCTGCGCCTCTAGCGGAATCGATCCGCCGCCACAGAAGGGGTCGTAGACCGGCGGCGCCTTTTCCTGGATATACTCCAAAACTGCTGTCGGTTCGGTGGGAGGCTCCTCCCCCAGATTCCAGGCGACCGACCGCGCGATCTCGTAGCGACCGGAATTGAGCATTCGCTCGTCCGTCGAGCTCTCCCATGCCACGAGTCCATCCTTATAGCCCGCTTCCTTGGTGCCGCCGAGAAGCTTGAACAGTCGCATCCGCTCGTTCTCCTGCTCCTCCTCGGTCGGGAAGCGCTCCGGCCATGCAGAAGGATCGTCCACCAACTGGCCAAAGAGCACCGCGCGACACGCTGCAAGCGGCCGCCGCGCCCACCAGAGATGGAGCGTCGAGGGGTGGCCATGGCGTATCGACTTCTCCCTCGCAGAGGCCGCGTTGATCGCCTCCAAGGGCAGAGCGACTTCAATGAGTTTCTTTCGGTGGTTTGTCTGGCCCACATTCACTCCATTCGAATCAATTGCTTTGAAGCCGCCGCACTACCGCAGCCACCCTCTCCACACGTATGTCGAGGAATGCGGCGTCTTTCTCGGGCACGGATTTGTCACAAGTGCAAATGGACTCAGCCCGGCTCTTCCGTACGCGTCAAAAGTTCATTTAACTTATAGGTCACGCTTACTGCATGGAAATCGGGCTCGGATCGAAACGGTGCTCGCAGATAACGAGGATCGCTGGCGGCGCCATCACTGACCTCCACAATGGCCAGAATGTAGGCATCCGGCTTGTTCAGGGCGGTCAGGATCTCGTTACGGGTAACTGTCACCGTTTCCGCTCCGGCCGCTCTGCCCTTGACCTCGATGAACCGAAGGGTTCGGTTATTCGGGTCTCGGCTTTCGATGTCATAGCCCGCGTTCTCGCTGCACACATCCCGAGGTTCGTAGCCGAGTCGACGTTCGGCCTCCATAACCGCCTCCATCGCCAGGCGCTCGACCTCGGCGCGGGCTTCGGCGGAGGCGATATCTGCGGGAGGTGCATCACTTCCGGCTCTCATCCGATGCAGAAGGCCACCGGGGACAACGAGCGCGCCACCTTGCACCACGGGCGGTGATGGCGCAATGTGCCGCTCCTTCTCCAACTCTGCCCGTCGGCCCTCCAGACGTTCCGAAAGATCGTTGGCACGTGCTTCCGCTTGACTGGCATTCAGACGCCCCCCCGGCTTGCCAGCTTTCTCGGCATCGCGGAGTTGCAGGGCACGATTGTCCCAGTAAACGATTTCCTGCTTGAGGCGAGCCGTGACCTCTGTCTCGACCTTATCGATTTCGGGCAGTCGGCGCGAGCGCACCTCTTCCAGATGGCCAGGCACCAGCTCCGTGATGGCGTGGCTCATGGCGACACTCTCGAGATCCTCGTTTAGCCACCCCGCTTCAAGGATACCTCCGACCGCCTTGCGCTCCTCTTCGGTAACTGGGCGATAGTCCAGATAAGGCGCTGGCCCTGCATCCCGGGCGTTCTGCGCCTCGTCGATCTCGACGAACTGCAAGCGTTGCGAGATGACCCGTTGCTCGCCATTCCGGTTCACCCGACCATCCTGGATCGCGCTTTCGAGATAAAACAACACCCGCGCGTTGTCGCCTTCATCCGTCTCGTCGACCAGGATCGCCCCCTCCTTCAGCAGGTCGCGATAACGCTCCATGATGAGGTCGAGCGTGGCGTCTAGTAGAGGGTGACCGGGACAAACGTAGGCGGCGACTGGTGGCCCACTGATCTGCTCCTTTTTGAAGCAGATGCGTTCGTAGCGCTCCAGCACCGGCTCACCCTGCCCGATCAGGCGATCACGGTCGCGGATCGGACCCGGGACGCGGGTGATCTCATAACGACCACTCTCGCGCTCGTGAATCGCGCCGCCCAAGTGGCGAAACGCCTGCAGAAAGAAACTCTCGATGTAGTGCGGCTGGAGGCGACGGGCCTCAGCACGCTCCATCTGCTCGCGGATTTCATCCACCTGGGCGGCGGTCATGTGATCGCGAACGAGCGCCCGATCCTCGAGCAAGCCCAGCAGGCGCTCCTGGTCTACGGCATTGTCGACCCGTTCGAAGAGGCGGCCGCGGATGTCTGGGTCCTCACCATACCGGATGGCCTCGACCAACAAGTCGCGCATCTCGGACCCCTGAAAGAGCCGGCCCAGTACGTCGTAGACGCGACCACCCAACGCATTGCGTGCAGTCTCGAGTTTCTCCAGCAAACGGCTGTACACCTCGCCTTCGCGCGTATCCGCCGCAACCAGATTCCACAAGTGGCAGACTTCGGTTTGTCCGATCCGGTGGATGCGACCGAAGCGCTGCTCCAGCCGATTGGGGTTCCACGGGAGGTCGTAGTTCACCATCAAGTGCGCCCGCTGGAGATTGACGCCTTCACCAGCGGCATCGTTGGCCACCATCACGGTCACACTCGGGTCGTGCATGAAGGCCTCGATCGACTTCCGGCGGTCCTCGCGGCCGATCCCCCCGTGGATCACGACAACCGCCTCATGACGACCCAGCCGGGTTCTTATGCGGTTCGCCAGATACTCAAGCGTATCCCGCGGTTCCGTGAAGACGAGCAATTTTCGGCGATTGCGCTCGCCATCCCACATTAACGGATCGTCGAGAATACTGTTCAGCTGCTGCCACTTTGTGTCCGTGCCACTCCGCCGGACCGCGTTGGCCTGGTACTCCAATTGCTTGAGCTTCTCGATCTCGGCCTCTAGCTCGGTAATAGTCGCCGCCGTGGTGGCGTGGTCGAGAATCTGCTCCTCAGCCTGCTCAAGCTCGTCGCCGGGGGCTTCCTCCAGATCTTCCAGGTCGATGTCGGAATCGCCGTTCGCCGGTGTGACCGTAATGCGCTGATCCGCGCCGCGGGCCAACAATCGGGTTTCGGCCAGTCGTGCTTCTAACCGCTCGCGACGTCGCCGGAGACTCTCGTGGATTGCTGCCGGAGAAGATGCGAGTCGGCGCTGAAGTATTTGCAGGGCGAAGCCCACGTTCTGGCGACGCTTATCGTCTCCATCAGAGGCAAAGCGCTCCGCGCGGTTCATCTCCTCGCGGACATATGTCGTAACGGCCTCATAAAGCGCGGCCTCCTGATCGCTCAGCTCGTACTGCACGGTATAGGCGCGGCGCTCCGGAAACAACGGCCGGCCATCGAACCGCAGCAGCTCTTCCTTGGTGAGTCGCCGGAACATGTCCGTCGCATCTGCTTTGTGGACTCCGTCGCGAAACCGTCCTTCGAAACGATCCCCATCCAACAGAGCCATGAAGAGCTGGAAGTCTTCTTCCTTACCGTTGTGCGGGGTTGCTGTCATCAGCAGAAGATGGCGGGAATGCGAAGCTAGGTGACGCCCGAGAAGGTAGCGTTTCGTGTATTTGATCTCCCCGCCAAAGAAGGTGGCTGACATCCGGTGAGCCTCATCACAAACGACCAGATCCCACTCCTTCGCCGCCTTGAACTGGGCCTGAAGCTGCTCGTTGCGACTTAGCATATCGAGACGCACGATCAGAAAGTTCCGCTCAGTGAACGGGTTGCCGCTGCGGGAGGCCTCTATCTGATCTCGTGTCAGAATATCGAAGGCCAGACCGAACTTCTCCGACAGCTCATCCTGCCACTGTTCGACCAATCCTCCGGGAGCAACCACTAAACAGCGCTCCAGATCGCCACGAATGAGCAGTTCCTTCATAAGAAGGCCAGCCATGATCGTCTTTCCGGCTCCAGGATCGTCGGCCAAGAGAAAACGTAGAGGCTGACGGCTCAACATCTCACCGTAGACCGCTGTTATCTGGTGCGGCAAAGGTTCAACGCGCGACGTGTGGATCGCCAGATAGGGGTCGAACAGATGCGCAAGCCGAATGCGGTTGGCCTCGGAAACAAGCCTCAGAAGGGCTGCGTCCGCATGAAACGACCAAGCACGCCCCGACTCGACGACTTCGAGTTGTGGCTCGCTATGCCGGTAACAAAGTGTGTTGCGAACGGAGCCATCCGGCTCTTCGTAGGTGATCTTCACCGCCTGGTCCCCGTACCAATCTGCCTGGACCACTCTCACTGTCGTTGCAGTCTTCAAACCTCGAACCATTGCCGAGGGAGTGAGCTCTTCAAGACTGGCCATGGAGGTCACCTTTCCTATTTCTGTCGGAGACAGTTGTTCGTGGTGGTCGCACAGCGTTTCCGTGCGGCAACCGCCCCACGAGCCAGCAACTGATACCGGAGTGACGAAGCCAAGGACCGCTCACGCCTCAGCTGCGTTCGGGGCATGGCACATGAAAACTCACTAAATATTTGATCCATATAAAATATCCTAAGTGACTCTAGTCAGCTCCTGGTGATGGGGCAGGGACTCGCGTCTCGGCCAGCTTACTATGCCGTCTGAAGTGGCCCCCAAATTTTGGACAGGTGCCTAAGCTCTGATTCATCATCTCCACAAGGAGGAGAATCATGAGCAAGAAACGCAAGCAATACAGCCCATCGTTCAAGTCCAAAGTCGCTCTGGCCGCCCTCAAGGGTGACCAGACCACATCCGAGATCGCCGCCCGATTCCAGATTCACCCCACCATGGTCAGTACCTGGAAGCGCGAGCTGCTGGAGAACGCTCCAGACCTCTTCGAAGGCAAGAGGAAGGCCGGCAAGCAATCCGATGAGCCCAGCACAGACGAGCTTTACCGCGAGATCGGTCGACTGACGGTGGAGCGC